>NZ_JAJJND010000036.1 GCF_029759835.1 Acetobacter sp. AN02 | reverse complement strand
ATCCACAGGTCTCCGTAAAGACCAGCGTTGAATCACGTCCAAGCCAGTCTGAGAAGATCTTTTGTCAACAGAACCTAAGATAGTTTTTAAAAGCGAATCATCTTCAAAAAAGATAAAATCGTGATACGGAAATTTTTGTTTTCACGTATAAAATCAGAGTCAGGGTTCTGAATCGGCAGAAGTATAAAATTCTTTTCCCAAGGGCATATATCGGGGTTTTTCTTCCGATTCCCTGAGGTTTCGTATCCGGACCATTATGCTCCTTATTCCGTCTGCCGGGCATGACGGCCGTTCCCTCTTGGAGAGCGGCAGCGCCCGTGCTAACGCGTGCGGGTCATGGACCTTCCTCTTATTGCCGTCCTGAACGGCCCCAACCTGAACATGCTTGGTCTTCGTCAGCCTGAAGTCTACGGACGGACGACCCTGGACGATGTCGAGCAGCTCTGTGCCCAGTCGGCCGAGCGTCTGGATGTGGCTATTGATTTCCGGCAGACGAACGGGGAGGGAGAGCTGGTTTCCTGGGTGCAGGAGTGTCGCGACAGGGCTGCGGGCATTGTTATCAATCCCGGCGCCTATACCCATACATCGATCGCGCTGCTTGATGCGCTTCTGGCAGTCGATCTGCCTGTGGTCGAAGTTCATATTTCCAATATCCACAGGCGGGAGCCGTTCCGTCATATTTCCTATGTCTCGAAAGCAGCCACGGGCGTGATCTGCGGTCTCGGGGTTCAGGGATATGCGCTGGCGCTCCAGGCCATGGCCGATATTATCATGAGTGAGGGAACCCGATGAGCCGTATGCTCGTGGATGCTGATGCCATACGGGCACTGGCGCAGATTCTGGCCGATACCGGTCTGACTGAAATCGAAATTTCGGAGCAGGACAGCCGCATCCGCGTGGCACGCGAGATTCAGGTCGCGCCGGTGAGTGTCATGCCGCAGGTTGCCGCTGCTCCTGCGCCGCTTCCTGCCGCTGCGCCTGCGCCGGTTGCCGTGGCGGCTGATCCGGCCCGTCATCCGGGTGTCGTGACCAGCCCGATGGTCGGCGTGGCATATCTGACGCCTGATCCGTCCTCTCCTCCTTTTGCGGTGGTCGGTCAGACGGTGTCTGCGGGCCAGACCATTCTGCTGATCGAGGCGATGAAGACCTTCAATCAGATCAAGGCTGCAAAAAGCGGTACGGTGAAAGAAATTCTGGTGGCCTCCGGCGATCCTGTCGAGTTCGGTCAGCCTCTGATGATTATTGAGTGATGTTCTCCAAGATACTCATTGCGAACCGGGGCGAGATCGCCCTGCGCGTATTGCGGGCCTGCCGGGAGCTGGGTATCCGCACGGTGGCGGTTCACTCCACGGCTGATGCGGATGCGATGCATGTCCGTCTTGCGGATGAGGCGGTGTGTATCGGACCGCCGGCCGCGCGTGATTCCTATCTGAACGTGGTGGCCATCCTGGCGGCGGCAACGATCACCGGTGCCGAGGCCATTCACCCCGGTTACGGCTTCCTGTCTGAGAACGCGGATTTCGCCGAGACGGTGGAGGCACATGGTCTGGCGTTTATCGGTCCGACGGGTGCGCATATCCGTACTATGGGTGACAAGATCAGCGCCAAGACAACGATGATGGCTCTGGGTGTTCCTCTGGTTCCGGGTTCGGACGGAGAGCTGAAGAGTCTTGAGGAAGCGCGTGAGGTGGCGGCAAAAATCTGCTACCCCGTACTGATCAAGGCGGCAGCGGGCGGCGGCGGACGTGGCATGAAGGTAGCCCGTTCCGAGGATGAGCTGGAGGAGGCCTGGCGTCTGGCCAGGGCCGAGTCTCTGGCGGCATTCGGCAATGATGCGGTCTATATGGAGAAATATCTCGACCGGCCGCGGCATATCGAACTGCAGATTCTGGCTGATACGCACGGCAATGTCGTCCATTTCGGAGAGAGAGACTGCTCGCTTCAGCGTCGTCATCAGAAGCTGGTGGAAGAGGCCGGTTCTCCGGTTCTGAGTGCTGAGCAGCGTGACGAGATCGGTGAGATTGCGACGTCAGCGCTCAGGAAGCTTGGTTATCGTAATGCCGGAACGCTGGAGTTCCTGTATCAGGATAATCAGTTCTGCTTCATCGAGATGAACACCCGCCTGCAGGTGGAGCATCCCGTTACGGAGCTGGTCTGCGGCGTGGATCTCGTCAAGGAGCAGATCCGTGTTGCTGCGGGAGAGGCGCTGGGGTACGGGCAGAAGGACATCACCTTCTCCGGTCATGCGATCGAATGCCGTATCAATGCGGAAGATCCCGAGACGTTCATCCCGTCTCCGGGTACGATCACGATGTTCCATCCTCCGGGTGGTCTGGGTGTCCGGATCGACAGCGCGATCTATACCGGATATCGCGTTCCGCCCTATTACGATTCCATGGTTGCCAAGCTGATCGTGCATGCCCCGACGCGTGAGGCTGCCATCAGCCGTATGAGCCGGGCTCTGGACGAGATGGTTGTGGAAGGGGTGAAGACGGTGATCCCCCTTCACCAGCGGATCATGCGTGATCCCGAGTTCCGCAAGGGCGAGTATACGATCCACTGGCTTGAGCAGTTCATGACGCGGACTGCGGCGGGCTGAGTTATATGATCCTGCCGGTCTGTCTTCCGGCAGGATCATAGCCGGATTTTCCGCCCTGTTCCCGAATGAGGATGATGCAGCGGCTTTGTCCCGCATGGACCTGTCCGTTCTTCGCGTGGTATCCTCCCTGAAAACGTCGGAGAGGCGCACGGCAGATGAGTGACCCGTATAAGCCGCTACATCATAAAGGCGAGCGTGATCTCTCCCTGGAACCGGCTCTCCCGCCGGACCGGCCGGATGCCCTGACGGGCGTCATTCTGGCCAGCGACCTTGATCCCTTTGCGGACAGCAATCACAGTCGGCAGCAGGATCGCGATCAGGCCATTCTGGACCTGTGCGAGACGGCGCGTTTCAGACCATCGAACCTGACCGGCCCGTTCATTCTTCACCTGTCTGTTGCGGGAAATCAGGGGCTGGTGTTTGATGTGCGGAGCGAGGAAAACGTTCCGCTCTATACCTATGCGATTTCCGTCAAGCCGTTCAGCCGTCTGATCAAGGATTATGATCTGATGATCGACAGCTTTGATGAGGCGGTGCAGGAAGGAAACCGCACGCGCATTCAGGCGATCGATATGGGGCGGCGCGGACTTCATGACGAGGCCGGTGAGCTGCTGATGTCACGTCTGGAGGGCAAGATCGCGATGGATCGTCCGACGGCCCGACGGCTGTTCACGCTGATCTGCCTTCTGGTGCGGAGAAACTGACGGCACGTGTCTGCTGATCTTCAGAGTGATGAGGACCATGTCTGGTTCCCGGTCGTGCTGCGTCTGGGCAGCGGAAGCCGGGCGCTGGTGGTTGGCGGCGGGGAGGTTGCGGCAGCGAAAGTGGCGCTGCTGGCTCCCTGTGCCGCGGGGATTACCGTTCTGGCGCCGGAGCTGTCTCCGGCTCTGAGACGTCGGCTGGACGCGGGGGAAATTCTGCATGAGGAGGGGCAGGCGACAGAGGAGCGGCTGGCTGCGCTGCTGCCCGGCTGCCGTCTTGTTTTTGCCGCCACCGATGACCGACATGTGAATCGTCTGGTCGCACGGATGGCCCGGGAGCGCGATATTCCTGTCTGCGCGGTTGATGATCCGGAGCCGTCCAGTTTCATCACGCCTGCCATCGTCCGCCGTGGCTCGGTGCGTGTGGCAATCTCTACATCCGGTGCGGCGCCGGTTCTGGCGCGCAGATTGCGGGAGCAGATCGAGGCGCTGCTTCCTGCACGTCTTGGCGATCTGGCCGGATTCATGCGGAGGATGCGTCCTCTGATGAAAGAGCGGGCACCGGATGGTGTGAGACGCCGCCGCATATGGGAGCGCTTCGTTGACGGGCCGGGGGCGGCGCAGGCCATGAGTGGAGAGGCGGAGCAGGCGGAGTGCACGCTTGAACGTCTGGCCGGAACGGAGAGCGATACGGGTGAGGTCTGGCTGGTCGGCGCAGGTCCGGGAGATCCGGATCTGCTGACGATTGGCGCACTGAGGCTGATGCAGAATGCGGACAGCGTGCTGTATGACCACCTTCTGTCTCCTGAGATTATCGATCGCGTGCGTCGTGATGCGGAGCGGATTTTTGTCGGCAAGCAGCGGGCCGATCATGCCCTGCCTCAGCATGGGATCAATGAGGAGCTGATCCGCCGGGCGCGGGCAGGAGAGCGGGTCCTGCGTCTGAAAGGCGGGGACCCGTTTATCTTCGGCCGTGGCGGTGAGGAAATCGAGGCTCTGATGGAAGCCGGGATTCCTTTCCGTGTCATTCCCGGCATCACGGCGGCCAGCGGATGTGCGGCCTCGGCGGGGATCCCGCTCACGCATCGTGACTGTGCGCAGTCCTGCCTTTTCCTGACCGGTCATGCGCGTGCGGACGGAACGCTTGATCTGCCATGGCAGACAATCGCGCGGAAAGGGCAGACAGTGGTGATCTATATGGGGGTCAGCCGGATGGCTTCTCTGGCGGAGTCCCTGATGGAGCATGGTCTTCCGGCTGACTGGCCGGTGGCGGTGATCGAGAAGGGAACGCACCCGGATCAGCGCGTTCTGACGGGTGTCCTGTCCGATATCGCCTTACGGAGCCAGGCTGAGGAGATCCGCAGTCCGGCACTGGTCATCGCGGGCGAGGTCGTGCGACATCGCGTTGTGTCCGCTTCGGACGCATCCTTCGGGAGTAAGACCGATTTCACTGCCTGATTTTCTGTCCCTGCATGCGCTGTTCGCTCTGGCGCAGGTCATTCTGATCGACATCACGCTTGCGGGTGACAATGCGATCGTTGTCGGACTGGCGGTGCGCGGCCTGCCGGAAGATCAGAAACGTAAAGCCATCATGGCCGGTGTGGCGGCGGCGGCGATTATCCGGCTTCTGCTGGCTCTGATTGCAACGAAGCTTCTTCTGGTGATCGGCCTGCGGCTGGCCGGCGGGCTGCTGCTGCTGTGGGTCTGCTGGCACATGTTCAGGGAGCTGCGTGGCGGCCAGGACCATCAGGAGGCGGAAGCGGACGATAAAGCTCCGCCTGCAGGTCTGCGTTCGGTGATCGGACGGATTATCCTCGCGGATCTGTCCATGAGTCTGGATAATGTGCTGGCCGTTGCCGGTGCCGCAGCGGAGCACACCTGGGTACTTGTCTCGGGTCTTGCCATTTCTGTTATACTGATGGCGGTTGCGGCGACCCTGATCGCCCGGCTGCTGGAGCGGTATCCCTGGATTTCGTGGCTGGGTCTGATTGTCGTGTTTGCCGTGGCCCTGGAGCTGATCATCAGAGGCGGAAGCGAGGTGCTGCATCATGTTCCGGTCTGAGAAAGCATATTACCCGGTTCTGGCTGCCGGTCTTGCGGCGCTCCTGACGGGCTGTGCCGCGCCGCCCGTATCGTCACGGGCGGAGATGGAGGGAGACAGCACGGCGGTTACGGAGACCGGGCCGATGGTGGTCACGACGTCGTCGTCTGCGACTGTTGCGGCGCGCCTGGCCGTCTGGCAGCAGCTTGTTGCTCCGGACAGCCGGACGGCCGGTATTCCCGTTCAGACCTATGCGGATTTCCTGAACTCCGGACCGGCATGGCCGCTTCAGAAGCTGATCAGCACGCGGATGCAGAAAAAGCTGGCGGCAGAGCAGGATGACGCGGTTGTCCGGCAGATATGCGCCGCCTATCCCGTATCTGCGGCTGCGGCGCTGGTCCGTTGTCTTGATGCTGCGGGCATGTCCGCTCAGCTTCAGAGCAGAGCCCGGGAGGCCTGGCGGAATGGTGCGGACAGCCTGTCCGACGCAGGACTGCTGTCCTCGCGTTTCGGATCGGTTCTGAGTGACGCGGACAGCCGGGCGCGGTTTGACAGGCTGGAGAGCCGGGGCCGCCTGGAGGCCGCTGCGGCAACGCTTCCTTTTCTGAGCACTGAAAATCAGAAACTCGCTCAGGCGCGGCTCGCATTCCATCGTGGCGATGCTGCGGCGGAAGCATTACAGGCGGCTCTGTCTTCCGATCAGCGGAGCGATCCGGGGCTGGTTCTGGATCATCTGCGCTGGCTGCGTAAGGCCGGGCGGAATGAGGAGGCTCTGGCGCTGTGGCAGCAGAGCGGGTTTACGGCAGAGGCTGCGGCTCCGGCATCGGGCTTTAAGACCGAACGTGCGATCCTGGCGCGCAGCTTTCTGGAAACGGGTCAGGCCGGATCCGCACGGCTGCTTGCGGATGATACCGTGGTGACAGGCCGGCAGCGGACAGAGTCTCTGGCTCTGACGGGCTGGCTTTCCCTGCGGAAGCTGAATGATCCGCAGGCAGCACTCAGGCCGTTCCGGGAGCTTGCACGTTCGGACTCTCTGGAAGCGCGCAGCCGCGGACTTTACTGGCTTGGCCGGGCGCAGGATGCCGGAGGCGACAGGGCAGGTGCACAGGCCTCCTGGTCCGAGGCCCGGCAGCATCCTGAGACATTCTATGGTCAGATGGCGATTGCGGCACTGTCCGGTGATCAGGATGTTTTTCGTGACCCGTCCCGGCTGGAAGCCCGGACGGCAGAGCTGTTCAGGGCATTGCCCGAACCTGAGCCTGATCCGGCACAGCTGGCCCGTCTGAGCGGCAATGATCTGGTGCAGGCCGGGCAGATGCTGGCCGCGCAGGGGGACAGGAAGCATGCAGGGATGTTTTTTGCGTTGCTGCTGACCCGCTGCAGACAGGTGCCGGAATATGTGGCTGCAGCACGTCTTGCCATGCAGGCGGGATTACCGGATCAGGCTGTCATGGCTTCCCGTCTTGCAGGCGGGAAGGGTGTGGTCATGCCGCGGAGCGGCTGGCCCCGTCCCTGGACCCCGCCGGCAATGTCTCTTCCGGCCGGTCTGGTGCTGGGGCTGATGCGGCAGGAGAGCAATTTCAACCCTGATGCCGTCAGCCCTTCGAATGCGATCGGTCTGATGCAGCTTCTTCCGGGTACCGGTCGGGAAATGGGGCGCAGGTTGCATCTTCGGGCAGATATCAGCAGCCTGTATGATCCTCAGATCAACATGACGCTCGGAACGGCTTATCTGGAGCAGGTTTTGACGAAGTTTAACGGATCGGTCGTATATGCGGCGGCCGGGTATAATGCCGGACCTCACCGCACGGACCAGTGGCTGGGACTGTATGGTGACCCCTGGGGAAGCGGTGCGGATCAGGCCGCGATGCTCGACTGGATCGAATCTATCCCGAAGGATGAGACGCGCGGCTACGTGCAGCGCGTCTGGGAAGGCATGATTCTCTACGCCCCCGCAGAGGGTGGCCCGCAGGCTGGATAGGATCAGGAGGCGGAAATCTGCTCCGTCTCCTCCCGGCGGCGGGTAATCTCACTTTTCATCGCCGCCTGGACCTTCTCGAACGCGCGGGCCTCAATCTGGCGGATGCGTTCGCGGGAGACACCGTATTCGCGGGCGAGATCCTCCAGAGTCAGCGGCTCGTCCTTGAGGCGACGTTCCTCAAAGATGTGACGCTCACGATCATTCAGACCGCCCAGAGCCTGTGTCAGAAGGGCGTGGCGGTCAGCGAACTCCTCGTGCTCCCCGAGTGTGTCTTCCTGGTTGTCGCTGTCATCGACAAGCCAGTCCTGCCACTCTCCGTCCCCGTCTATGCGGAGCGGCGCATTCAGGCTGTGATCGGGCGCCGCCATACGACGGTTCATGTTCACCACATCCTGCTCAGGCACACCGAGCGTCGTTGCGATCTGTGTCACCTGTTCCGGCCTGAGGTCACCGTCATCAATGGCCTTCATCTGCCCCTTGAGGCGGCGCAGATTGAAGAACAGCTTTTTCTGGGCAGCGGTCGTGCCCATTTTCACGAGTGACCAGCTGTGCAGGATGTATTCCTGAATGGCTGCGCGGATCCACCACATGGCATAGGTCGCAAGGCGGAATCCGCGATCCGGATCGAACCGTTTCACGGCCTGCATCATGCCGACATTGCCTTCGCTGATCAGTTCGTTCAGCGGCAGGCCATAGCCGCGGTACCCCATGGCGATCTTCGCCACGAGGCGGAGATGGGAAGTGACAAGCCGGTGGGCTGCCTCCATATCTCCTGTATCACGCAGACTCTGCGCCAGAGAGGTTTCCTCCTCCGGCGTCAGGAGCGGATATTTACGGATGTCCTGAAGGTATTTCCCGAGGTTCGCTTCAGGCGTCAGGACTGAGACGTTGGCTGGCATCGGGTGCTGTACTCCTTTTCCCCGGAGCAGGGTCTGCAGGGAGCAACCGTCTCGATAATGAAAGACGACGGTCTGTTCTGCTGATCTGATCCGGCACCTTGGTATGGATATCTGTGCTGCCACAGAGACTGACCCCGATTACGAGCATCTGTCCCGGTGCGGCATCCATTCCGGCGGCCGCATCGGCGCGTCGAAAAGACAGTCCCGTGTATATCGCAAAAGCGTTCGGAAAACAACGAAAATTAAAATGTCCTTATCATTACAAACGAGACATTTCCTCCTTCAGATTAGTGAAATCCTCAGGCGGAGGGGTCTCGAACGACATGAACTTTCCGGTTCCCGGATGCAGGAAGCCAAGGCGTGCGGCATGCAGCGCCTGTCTCGGGAAATCGAGGGCGGCTTCCTTTGAGGCTGGAGGCGCAAGTCTGGCAATGGCCGGAATCCGGCGCAGATAGACCGGATCTCCGATCAGGGGATGGCCGTGGGCAGAGAAATGGACGCGAATCTGGTGCGTCCGGCCGGTTGCCAGGCGGCATTCAACCAGGGCGGCCCATATTCCGAACGCCTGCAGCACACGATATCGGGTGAGGGCAGCTTTTCCGCCTGTCCGGACCAGGGCCATTCTCTTACGATCCTGCCGGTCCCTGCCGATTGCGCCTTCATATTCTCCTTCAGTGGGTGAAGGTACGCCCCAGCACAGCGCCATATAGGACCGCTCGATCCGGCGGGCTGCAAAATCTGCCGACAGGGCCGTATGAACGGTCTCGGTCTTGGCGACGACCATCACGCCCGATGTGTCCTTATCGAGGCGGTGGACGATGCCCGGGCGGCGTTCTCCGCCAATACCGGCGAGGCTGTCGCCGCAATGCGCGATCAGGGCATTGACCAGCGTGCCTGTCTCATTACCGGGCGCGGGATGCACGACGAGCCCGGCGGGTTTGTCGAGCACGATCAGATCACGATCCTCGTAAAGGATGGTCAGCGCGATATCCTCGCCCTCAGGATGGGCGGGAAGAGGCGGCGGAATATCGAGCGAGAGCTCTGTACCGATACGTGCGGTTTCCGCCGGTTCGCGCAGCGGGCTGCCGTCGCGACTGAGATGCCCGGCCTCAATCAGCGATTTGATCCGGGAGCGGGAGAGGAAAGGGAAATACCCGGCCAGTACTCTGTCCACCCGCTGTCCCGCCTGATCCGGCGTGACGGTGAGCGAAAAACGGCCATATGGCGCGTCGGCGGGAAGGTCAGTCATTGTCTCGGTCACGTCCGGCAGTGTAGACGCGCGTGCACACAGAGGAAAGGTCAGAGCATATGTCCGGCGAACCGCAGCCTCCGGAACCGGTCGTGTCTTCGGCACTCAAGGCACTGGTGATCGGAATGGGCGCTCTGATCGTGCTTGGAACTGCGGTTCTGATCGGTGTGATCGTGCACCGTCTTTCTCATGGCCGGCCGGCCGGAACACTGGCTGCCGCTCCGGCCGCTTCCCCCGTCGGATCGCTGCTGCTTCATGAGCCGGAAGGCAGCCGGATCGTGTCTGCCGAGCGTATGAATGACACTACGCTTGCTGTCCGGATCAGCGGCGGGGGACCGGACCGGATTCTGCTGTGGGATATTACCAGAGGCGCGGTATCGGGGCGTCTCAGTCTGTCTCCTTCAAATTAAACAGTAAGCCCTCTGTTTTTCCCCTTGCGTCACGCCTGCTATTCGCCTAGTAACCCGCCACGGCCAATGTCCCATTCGTCTAGAGGCCTAGGACACCGCCCTCTCACGGCGGCAACAGGGGTTCGAATCCCCTATGGGACGCCAATCTTTCCAATGACTTAGCGGTCATGAAGCGGAATAATTGACGGTTTTTGGGCCCACCTTGGGCCCGCCACCGGAAAAGACGATGAGCACATGGTCCCAATGGGCCCATGAAAAGGCTATGCTGGGCCCAAGCGAGGCTCACCATGAAAGACCGAATCACTTCTACCAAAATCGATCCTGCGACCGGCCGCGCTCTCCCCGCAGGTGTCGAGTATCGCGGCAAGGGCCAGTATCGGGCCCGCAAGCGCATCGCCGGCGGCGAGAGAATCCATCAGACCTTCTCATCGGCCAAGCTGGCCCGACGGTGGTTGGATACGACATCTGCCAAACTCGAACTCGGCCAGTTTCAGGATACGCGCCCGCTTGAACGCCAGACCGTCCATGAACTGGTCGAGCGTTATGTGCGTGAGGAGATGCAGGCGCGGGAGAATGATCGCAAGGGTCATATCCCCGCCATCCTTCAGGACGAGATCGCACAGCTGGCACTGGTCGAACTGACCCCGACAGCAGTCCGTGGCTTCCGGGACAGACTGGCTGAGAAATACAGCGGCGCTACAGTTGTCAAACGCCTCAACCTGCTCGCTGCGATCTGTCAGCACGCCATCGCGGAATGGGATGTACCTTTTGCGAAGAACCCGGCGGCCGCGACCGCAGTCAAGCGCCCGGCAGGCGCGGATAAGAAGCGCAACCGACGCCTCGTTGGCGACGAATACGAACGTCTTTTGGAGGTCATGGCCCAATCGCCGTGGCCGGACGATGTCGCATTCGTGCGGTTTGCCATCGAACAGGGAACGCGACGGGAAGAGGCCCTGACGCTCCGCTGGCGCGACATCGACTTCGACCGACACTCACTGTCCTTTGCCAAGACGAAAACAATGCATCGCGCCATCGAACGTGGGCCGGAAATCCGTCCGCTGACACCCGGTGCAGCGCGCCTGCTGCGGGCCCTTCAGGCACAACGCAGATCCAGCCAGCCCGGAGATCTCGTATTCGACATTGGCAGCAAGGATGCTTTCTCCGTTCGGTTCGGACGGATGACGAAGAAAGCTGGCCTTCGGGACCTCACGTTTCACGACCTTCGCCATGAGGCGACGAGCCGTCTCGCAAGGATTTACACGAACCCCCTGGAACTTCGCCGCGTGACGGGACACAAGGATATCAAATCCCTTGACAGGTACTACCAACCCCACACTGAAGATCTGGCCGCGAAAGCCATCGCGTATGAGAAGCGTAACTGTGCCGACAAAGAATAGCGCTTCCGTCAGGCTGTCAGACAGGACAGCCTGATCAGAGCTACAAGCAGTAGGGCTGCGATCACAATCCAGAAAATGAAATCCGGACTGAAGAGCAAACTCTCCCCGCGCGCCCGCCGCTTTTTCCGAAGCTGCTTTCTCTCGGTCTCAAGGAGCTTCCGCTCAAGGAAATCATCCAGATCCTCGATACGAAAACACCGGATGCGACCGATTTCCAGCGACCTGATTCCCAGCGTCTCGTGCTGGTTTCACAACGTTCCTTCAGCGATGCCGATATACGCCGCAGCAGCCGCGTAACGTAACGACCCACGAGGCTCTATTGCGACAGTTTTTCTTTTAGCTGCCGACATGATGGTGCTCCGGTTTTGGAAGACCGATCGAACATAGGATCCGGCAAGGTCGTGCTTTCAGATCCCCGTCATCCGCTATTGTCCTGGACATCGTCACAACCTCCATGAGGGGAAGCTGACTTCAATCGATACTCCGGGCGTGAGCATCGAATCACTTGCCAAGCTCCCTGTTACAATCAGGGTATGAGACATTCCTGAAACGACAAGACGGTTTTTTCGTGATTTTTGACACCGTTCGGTTCCACTCCGGATACCAAAACTGATGTCGTGCGCTAGCATTTCTGGCGCGGGAGCTCCGGTTCCGGACATCCCGCGCCCCAGACATCGGTCCTTGTCCTTAGAGCGACATTTCTCTGTCACGCCCGTCGTCAGCGATCCGGTCCACCAGAGACTGGCACAGTGCCTTCAGGTCCTCCGGACGCGCCAGCAGGTCGAGAAAGATACAGACCGGGGTGATGCCGACACGACGGTAAAAGGCTTCACGCCGCTCGAAGCGCTCCAACCCCCGTAACTCGTGGTCGTTCCGGGTAATGCGATTGGGTCCACAGGAACCGATGACCTCGATAAAGCAGGCAGCATTTCTCCTGCGCAATGTCAGGTCCGCCTTCTCCGCCCCGAGGTCAGCCATGATCGGCTGATGGAGATCGATTTCCATATCCTCGTGCTTCAAGGACTCAAGGATCTGGTAAACGACACGTTCGGGAAGGGATTCCAGTGTCTTGCCATTGGACGCGATCTTCCCTGTCGGCGGCAGATCAGGCCAGCGAGCCCTTGCCTGCGTATCGACGCGAGCCCAGTCCCGCTGGCCAGACTCACCGATGAACACCAAATGTTGGCCGGCTGGGCCGAGATACCGGCAGATGGCCTCGTTCGGTGGAGCACCAAGAGCACGGGCGAGGTCCCGATAGGTGATCAGATCAGTTTCGGTGGGGTAAAAATGGGACGGTGTAGCGTCGCCTGAGAAACGAGACATTATTTTTTCCATGAAGAAATAAAAACAGACGCGACACGAGCGCGCCTGTTGATGAAAGAAACGGGTGTGGGTGTGAGCGAGGATGGAGAGCCTCAGTCGCAGCCGAAGCTTTCGCCTAGCAGCAGTTTGTCGGCCAGGCACCGGACCTTGCGTCCAATCAGGCGGGTCAGAATGACGACGCCCTCCATGATGCGATCGTCCGTATTACCAGCAAGCGACTGACTCAGGGCAAAGT
The DNA here is from genome assembly GCF_029759835.1 of Acetobacter sp. AN02. Taxonomy (GTDB): domain Bacteria; phylum Pseudomonadota; class Alphaproteobacteria; order Acetobacterales; family Acetobacteraceae; genus Acetobacter. The sequence goes on along the minus strand of NZ_JAJJND010000036.1, from coordinate 9,137 downwards.
CGAGCAACCCATGCAAAGCCACGACTTGCATGAGATCCGCCTCCACGGCGGAGGAAATTGTTGTATGATCTGACATTGATATTCTCGTTTGGAAGTATTGCGGGACGAGGAACCCACACGCAAAAAACCGACACATAGCCGGAAAAGAACAAAATCCTTTGGGGAATTTAGGGTGTGAGACCTCAAAAGTCCCAGAACAAAAACCAAAACAAATAAAACAATTATAAGGCCAATAAACAAAACGAATAATACAAACCGAAAAAACTTTGCGAACATAATAAAGGCCGGGCAGTAAGTTCCGCCCGGCCTTTGTTTTTTTATTCTCGGCGCGCGTCCATGATTCGTAGAAGCGCAATCGCGGCCGTGATTTCAGGAACGTCACGATCCAGTGAATCCCGATACCGGATCAGGGCAGGCAGAAGCATCGTAAACAGCAGAGCGTCGCGATCGAGCGCATCGTGAGGTTGATTGGTATGCATGGAAGTCTTCCCTGAGACTTGACACCCAGGCTGCGGACTGAAACAGTGGCGTTACAATCCTTACAGCTCCTTTGGGGAAACGCGGGTATCCCGCTTCGAAGGCCCCACAGGAGTTCTGCTAGTACTATCTACTCTGTACTCGCACGCGGGCGCGCGCGGGGGTAGTTCGATTGCTATTTTGGCACGTCACCCCTCGACATAATGCCCGGTTTCAGCGAGATCCTTGGCAAAGGTCAGACCGAACTTTTTCCAGCCATCCCCGAAATTGTCGAATGTCGCCAGAAACACCTGCTGCGGGCGAATGAACTGCGGGGCAAAGACCTCCAGCACACGCGGATCACTGCTCCAGCCCGGCACCTGTTCAGGCGTCATCAGCACGGCCACCGTGATCCGCTGATGTCCGGGCTCAACTGTCTGAAGCGGTCCGAACTCCAGCACCCGCTGCGGCACGAGCGCGTAGCAGTAGCGCGACGCCGAGGTCACACCGGACGGGGGCGATGCGGTTCCGATAAGCGGCGGAATGCTCACCGCCCCTATATGACCCCGTTCATCAGGCGGGATTTCAAAATGCCCGACGATCTCCGGACCGGAGCCCAGAAACAGGTCCCCCTCAAAGCGCGTCGTCGCCTCGACATTGTCCGGCGGCGAACTCGAGGGTTTTGGCTCGGAGCTATCGTCCAGATCATGCAATCCCAATTGAGCCGCTGTAGGCATACCGGGATGGCTCGTGTGAACGACCCAGCTCACTGGCACGCGCCGCACCACGCCCGCCGCCATCAGCGCCTGCACGAACGGTGTCGGCGTGATGCCGCGTGGACCGTCGCCGAGCAGGACGCCGGCAGTGTCCGCGTTATAGGCCGTGCCCGGCTCGACCCCGGCTGTGTATCTGCTGAGGATGACGGCTGACATGGGCCACGCCGCCTCGCTATGGATAGCATCGCCTCCCAGCCGGAGACACACGCGACGGTTGCTCCCCTCCTCCAGATCGCCCCGGTCACCCGGCAGAGCTCGCAGCGTTGCCAGAATATCATCGGCAGCCTGCGCGGCCTTGCGGTCGTCCGATGCTGCACAGGCAGACGGGACGGAAGCGCCGGTCAGGGCGGTTGTGACCAGCGCCGCCAGCAGCGGTGCGGACAGCAAGGATTTCATGGTCCAGAAACGCATGACCTATTGCTCCTCCTGATTATCGACCAGTTCCAGACCCTTAGGTCCCCGATGGAAAACAAGCCGATGGCGACTATCCTTGCCGTTTTCCAAATCCTGAAAGGATCCGATCGTCCTGCGGAACACGGGTGACTGCATCCAGTCCTTCAGGTCCTCACTCCGATAGACAGCCGTAGCCGTCATGACGTCACGTCCGGCCCAGTCCCTGTCATGGGGCTTGATCTCCGTGATGGCGCTGAGGTGCAGTCCCACGCAGACGCCGCTGACCTGACTGATCAGATAGGGATGCAGCAGATAGAGAGACTGCTGCGGACCATTGCCCCGCGCGACCGACACGCTGTTCGGCCAGGCCAGCGTCCCCAGCGGACTGCCCCGCGCCATGAAATTTGGTTGCACAAGCTCGTAGCTGAAATCGGGATCGTTACGCGGCGTCGTATAGATCGCGGCCGAGGCCACTCCACCAGCAAGAAAGCTGACCGGCACGAGATGACGTTCAAGCACACCGCGATGCGTCAGATCGGTGACGATCTCCGGTGCGGTGTCGTCCGCAGGACCCGCGTAGAAAATGAACGGATGGCGATCGGGGGCTGTCCAGGGAGTCGGCGCCATCCAGAACTGACGACCAGCCCAGCTCTCGAAATTCAGACCGGGTGCAAAGCGGAACGTCAGACAGGAACGCGTGTCGATCGCCTGATGGGCTGCCAGAACCGCACGGATCGCAGCCCTGTCACCGGTTCCACCACTGAACGAGGATATGCCAGCCCCGACCACTGCGAGGGCTGCGACACCGCCACCGATCTGCGCGACACGCGGCAGCCGGGAGAGCGTTAAGGCAAGGGAACGCAGCATGCTCATGTGTCACAGCCCTCCCACATCGCGGCACAGGCCCAGCAGATGGGTCAGTTTCCGGTTCAGGACACCGCCCAGTACGATGATGCCTTCCAGAAGCTGGGCCCCTTCACTATCGGCCTTCAACGTATCAAGGCGACCGCGCAGGAGGTGATGCTCCAGTTCCAGTAGACGGATGACGTCATGCAGGCCTGCATGCAGTTCCTCCAGCCTGGGATCGCGGATGGGAGCGGGAGACAGCGAACGAACCTCGTCAGTCATGACAAACCCTTCGACAGAACACATGGTTCATGCGAGATTGGGTCCAGGATCAACGGAGACCCGCTTCACACTACGATGCAAATATATACGCATATCCGCATATACACACAAGCGTATTTTCGCTTAGGAGTCACTTTTCCATATCACGGAAGAGAGATTGCCTGTGACCATTCGTTCCAGACCGAGGCGCCGTCGCATGTCTGATGATCAGGCCCGCCTGCTCCGCGAACGTGGCGAGCGTCTTCGGCAGGCTGCCCAGAGCATCGGCATCACGCACGCGGCCAAGGCGGCCAGCGTGCCCTACACGACGCTGCGGGATTACATGAATGGCAGTGAGATGAAACTCTCCGCCGTAGCGTCTCTCGCCCGCGCCTGCGGCGTCTCGCTGGACTGGTTGGCCTTTGGTGTGGGAGCTGGTCTCGACGCGGATGGTGAATCATCGGCTCCAGTTCGTGGCGGTCATCAGGTCGTAATCCCCTGGCTGTCGCCTCAGCCGGACGAAGGTCTGCGCGTTGGCAAATCCTGGCTGGAATCCGCCCTCCCGCGTGACCCGGCAATGCTCCGTCTCGTCAGTGTTTCGGGGGACGCGATGGCGCCGACCTTGCAGGAAGGCGATCTCGTCATCGTGGATACCAGCGCCCGCTCGGTTCAGGGCGGCGCCATCTTCGCGCTGCGGGTTGAGGGTGACATTCTGCTGCGCCGCCTGGAGCGCCGACTGGGGGGCGGAATCCGGGCTCTCGCGGACAACGATCGCTATCCGCCGCAGGAACTTCAGACCGCAGAGGCCGCAGGACTGGATGTCGTGGGCGAAGTCGTCTGGTCGGGAGGATTGCCGCGCGGTTGAACTCTGTCGCAGAACTCAACGGAAACTCGTTTGTATAAATAGTAAATTATCCGCTTGTTATTGCGAAATATCGCATATAGCATCCTAGCAAAAGCCGCCTACTGCGCGGCCATGCTCAGGAGCGCCATCATGTCGGATTCTGCGGATATCACGTCGTCGTCCTCGTCAGGCGTCCATCTGGTCAGCTCGGATGTCTCTATCGGTAATGGTGCCGTGTGGACGGACACCGAGCTGGGCGATGGCGGTGAACTCTTTGTCGAGGATGGCGGGCTGGCCATCAATACGCTGCTCGACAAGGGCGATCTGACCGTTGATGCCGGCGGCGTTGCCTCCGGCGTGACCGTCACCGGCGACTGGGATGAAAACGGTTATTTCGAGGTCGACGGCGGCACGATTACCGATCTGACTGTCGAAAATCAGGGCTGGGGCGTCGTCAACAGCGGCTCCATCAACAATGTTCTGGTGACCAGCAGCGGGTATATCGAGATCGCCGCTCTCGCGGACAATGTCACCGTGAGCAATGGCGGTGGCATCGAAGTAGATTCCACCGGGGTCGTCAAAAACCTGACGGTTGGCCCCGGCGGCACGTTTGGCATCCGTCCCGGCGAAGGAGGTGTGATCGAGAGCGTGACAGTCGCCAGTGGCGGGACAATTGCCGCCGCAGATATATCATCTGCAGGAGGCGTAACGATCCAGAACGGCGGCAGTATCGATTTCAGTGGTATGGCCTTTCAGTCCGGGGGCAGCGCGACTCTGGAAGGCGATCCGGTCCTGACAGTGACCGAAGGCGGCGTTTCACGTTCTGTCTCCATCGAAGGAAATTATGCCGGGGAGCATTTCGTCCTGAGCGACGACGGATCGGGAGGCACGGTCGCCACTCTGGAGCCGGATGACGGCACGCCCTGTTTCTGCCGGGGCACGTTGATTGAGACCGAACGAGGCGAGATCGCTGTTGAAGATCTCGCTATCGGCGATCGGGTACGAACCGCTTCGGATGCCCTGCGCCCTATTCGCTGGATTGGACACCGTTCGTATTCTGGCCCGTTTGTCAGGGGGAATAAGAATGTCCTGCCGATCGTCATCCGGGCGGGGGCTTTGGGTCACGGCCTGCCGCGACGGGATCTGTCCGTCTCCCCGCTGCATGCCATGGCGCTGGAGGGCGTGCTCATACCGGCAATCTGCCTCATTAACGGGGTCAGCATTTTTCAGGCGGAGCGCATCGATCAGGTCACCTATTTCCACGTCGAGCTGGAAACGCACGATATCCTTCTGGCTGAAGGGGCGCCTTCGGAGAGTTTCGTAGATGATGACAGCCGGAACATGTTTCACAATGCCGCCGAGTTCAAAAAACTCTATCCGGATACAGCGCCAATTCCGGCAATCTACTGCGCGCCCCGGATTGAAGAAGGCCCCGTTCTTGAAGCCATCCGCACACGCCTGAATGCCGAAGCCGGGATCGCACCAACTCCAGCCTCAGGCGGCATCGTCGAAGGCTATCTCGACGAGGTAACACGAACGATCATCAGGGGCTGGGCCAGAAACCCGCACTCTCCGGAACCGGTGCGTCTGTCCCTGTTTGATAATGGCATTGCCATCGGGGAAGTCGTGGCCGATTGCCCTCGCCCTGATGTCGGCGCGGACTGTGGTTTCTGTTTCGTCGTAGCGGGTGGTTTCACCCCAGACATGAGGCATGCCATCGAAATCGCGCAGGCAAATGATCCCGGCACGTCACGAAACCTGCTCGGTCACACGCCATGGATTCTGGACCAGCAGACGATCGGCCACCATACCATCGCGCGGACAACAGTGCCCGCATCGTCAGCCACGATGCGCGGCTATATCGACAGTGCCTCCCGCGACCGGATCTGTGGCTGGATTTGTGATCCTGCACAGCCCGGAGAGTCAGTCGCCATACAGGTCGTGGTGAACGGGACGATTGCAGAACGGAGCGTTGCCAACGGGCGCCGTCCCGATGTGGCCGACGCCAGTGCAGGGCCGGAACGGTGTGGGTTCGATCTTCTCTTTGCCCCACCCCTGTCACCATTGACGCGCCAGATCATTGAGATCCGCAATGAGCGCACAGGAGCCGTGCTGGGGCAACCGATCGTAATGGAGCCAGCCGACCGGTTCGAACCCGACCTGGAAGAGGCTGTTCGCAGGGCGATTGGTTCCGTGCAGGATGCAGAGGTTCAAAATCGAGCCCTGTCCTTTCTGGCCGCGCAGATGGAGCGCCTGAAACAGAGCCATGCCGACCATCAGTCGGGACGTATCCGGAGCTCGACAAAGCGTGAACGTTCCCGTCGGGGCTTGGCGCTTCCGGCAAACCGTGCTCCAACAGCGCTTGTCATCGACAGTCGCATGCCGGATGCCCGGCGTGACGCCGGTTCGTGCGCCATTCTGTCGCATATGAGCGCCCTTCAGGCGCTTGGCTATGAGATCTCGTTCGTGGCAGCGGATGAAATGGGAAACGCGTCAACGCCACCCATGAAAAATATCGATATATGTGCGGCGCCTTTTTATAGTTCGGTCGAAGACCTGCTACGACGGCAGGCACAGAGTTTCGACCTAATCTATCTGCACCGACAGTCTATTGCGACGCGCTATCTGCCGCTTGTTCGCCAGCACCAGTCACACGCACGGGTGATCTACGCCGTCGCCGACCTGCACCATATGAGAATTGCGCGACAGGCGGCAGTCGAGGAACGGCCGGAACTGATGGCGAGGGCACGTCATATCCGGGATGCCGAATACGCCGCCGCCCGTCAGGCCGATGCCGTTCTGACCCATTCAACCGTGGAGGCCGCGATCCTCAGGCGTGATGTGGCGGGCGTCGAAATCCATGTCGTTCCCTGGGAGGTGGCAGTTAGAAAACGAATACCATCGTTTGATGCCCGTCAGGGGGTTCTCTTTCTTGGTAATTTCAGTCATGCGCCAAACAGTGATGCCGCATTCTGGTTGGCTGAAGAAATCATGCCGCTCGTCTGGCAACAACGACCGGATATCCACTGTGTCATTGCAGGCGCAGACGTGCCTGATAGAATTCGTCGGCTCGCAGCGCCCCGCATTGAGGTGATCGGCCATGTTCCTGACTGCGGCGTTCTGTTCGACAAGGTCCGTCTCAGCATCGCCCCACTCCGCTTTGGAGCGGGTGTGAAGGGTAAGGTTCTGGACAGTATGGCCACTGGGGTTCCGTGTGTGATGACACCAATTGCGTCCGAGGGAATGGAACTGCCCAAAGATTTTGCTGACGCGACAGGAGAAACCGCTGAAGCACTGGCTGCGCTGATCGTCAGCTTGCATGATGACTCAACGACGCACGCCAGAATGGTTCGGGCTGGGTGTCACTTTATTCGAGAGCGACATGATCATGCGAGAATTGTCGACGTATTCGGAAGGATCGCTGGAGATACGACACGTAAACGTCAGGCCGGGTAACCGGTCTATGGTCGGCTTTTTGCGAGGCAAACGGAATATTGTCTTCCAGACCAGGAAGTAGGCGAATGCCTCCTGTTGCCTCAGCGGAAACAGAGCAGACAGGCTGCTATCGCCTCTTTGCGGACGCTTTTGGGGTATCATGGAATGTCTGAAAGCAGACGCTTCCGCGGTCAGCATTTCCTACACATCCTGACAGGTATTGCCTAACGGAGACTAGGCCCGGATCCGACAATCAGTTAGTAAAGGGAAACGCCTGCCTACGCACAGCAAAACGAGGACCATACATGACGCAATTACAAGACGTTGATCTGTGTAGTGATCTTTATGATGTTCTTGAGAATTGCACAAATGAAGAGCTTGATCCCATTGTAGATGTCCTCGGGCAATCACAGCAGAGCGTTCTTAAAATCAGTCGTGCATTCGAACGTTACTTCCCTGACCACACGAATTATGCAGACCGGATTGGCGACGAGATTTACAGGCTTGGCCTGGTGGCCCTTGGCCGCAACGATGGGAAGCGTCCCTCTTACTCCGCGATCATTAGTGGCCTGTGTAAACAGGTCGGGTTTCCCTCAACATTAACGGGCGAAGACGAATCGACCCTGTTGAATTTGTTTTCAAAGCAATATCTATCTCTCCGTCCATCTACCATCGACCAGCAGGCTTTGGTCAATGAGGCAGCCACGGCCGTGTCGACTACCGTGCGGGGCATATTGAGTTCGGATGCCTGGCCGCCATTTGCGGCAATTATGCTGCAGATAATATATCTGCGCCGTAAACTGATTGAGGAAGGACGGATCCAACCCGCCTCAATCACCGGAACAGAAATCAGTAATAGTTCTGCTACCGTCGATAGCGCGTCGGACTCTGTTATCATCCAGACCGAGAATGGTGACCGGGTTCTATCTCTTGCGACGTTTCCCGATGCCGACACAACTGGGTGGCGGGACATGGAATACAGTCGCAACTTGCTGAATGTTCTGACGCCGATACTGAAGGGCGCCCAACCATTTATTTCGACCGAACAAATATTAAAAAATGGGAACTACTATCGCGCAGAAATGGCGCTTTCATACAGCGAAAAACTGGGCCACTATGTAGGTACTGCCAAGGGTCACCAAGGTATGGTCCGCCTCGATCCGGCGTCCCTGGTCAGTCTAGCTACTCCCGCCGCGTTACTGACATTGGCTGCTGCCATGGCGGAGCAGAAAAAACTGGAAGCTATTGAAAAAAGCCTCGACGAAATCAAGGCTTCGATCAAAGATGTCTCGAAATTCCAGCAGAATGAACGTCGCTCCATAATCACTGCGTCCATCCGTTACTTTCAGCAGGTTGCCCCTTCTGTTTTGACAGGGGAACTGGCCAACGAAGTTTTGCAGGAAATCGAACGCCATGAAGTTGATCTTGTCAGGGTGCAGGAGCACCTGACCAGCGACATCAGATCTCAGGTTGAGGCCTTCAGCGTCATCAAGAAAGAAGGCTGGGGATCAAGCAAGTATGCAACTGCGATCAAGGAAGCTCAGACCAGCATTGGGAGGATGTGCGATGAAATCCTCCTGTGTGTTCGGGCACGGGCTTGCGGCTATCAACTCCTGTGTGCATTTCCTGGTCGCGATACGGGGAAAAAGGTGCGCCTACAGGATATTACCAATGCATTGGCCGTTCTGTCCCCTATGGGCGAGGTTGGTCTATCAATAGACAAGGCGTTTCGGGAGAAAATCCAAGGTATATCATCATATGAAATCAAGGCCTCCGTCCTTGCTCATGAGAACGTCCTTTTTGAAAAAATCACAGTCGAAAGTGCAAATATAATCAAAGGGCTAAATGATGCAGCCAAAGAAATATCACAACAAACAGAAGTGCTGTCTGTTGACATCAAGGTCCAGGATGGTGTGCCCGTAGCCATCCGGATGGCCTGAACTGTCAAGTATGCGTGTTTATCCTTCTGGTGCAGTGCGCGAGAACCATGCGCGCCACGCTCAACCCGCCTTCATGTCAGATATACAGGTTTCTGATTTGCTATCCGCCTAGGGCCTGTTAGATCTTGAAATACTTCCCATATTGTATGGATGGAAGAAGGAGACGGAACAGGCACTTTTACGGAC
>NZ_JAJJND010000035.1 GCF_029759835.1 Acetobacter sp. AN02 | reverse complement strand
GTCATGGGAGCGCCACGACCACGCACGCCGTGCGAGCAGCAATACAGCGATCGCAGGCTTCGCTCGCGACGCTGAGCAGGGAGTTCGGGATCAACCCGAAAACAGTTGCAAAATGGCGGAAGCGTCAAACGGTTGAGGATCAGAAGACAGGTCCCAAAAAGCCGCGATCAACGGTCCTTTCGAATACGGACGAAGCAATGATCGTAGCGTTTCGACGCCATACTTTATTGCCGCTGGATGACTGTTTTTATGCCCTGCAGGCCAGTATCCCCCATCTGACACGCTCGGCTCTGCATCGCTGCTTTCAGCGTCACGAGATATCACGGCTGCGGGCATATCTGATGATCGTGTCATAGGTGAAGAACGAGATATGCCCGTTTCTCGGCCCCATATACCACCAGTCTGCCTTCAGACTGTCGATCCCGGCCGGAATCATCACCTGGCTGATCAGTGCAAACCCGCCGGGTTTTATAAATCTGACGATATCATCAAGCGTTTCCGCGGGACGAGGGGAGTGCTCGACCACCTCGAAAGCGAGAACGATATCTGACTGTTCCTGCGGCCTCTGCGGATTACTGAACGGATCATAACCCGAAACATGTTCAAACCCGCTCTGCTGCATGGCCCGGATGAAGGATCCGTTGCCGGATCCGTAATCCAGAATGGAAACGGATTTATCTTCCGCAAGCAGATCTGAAAAAAACAGAGCGTTATTCCTGCCGCGTTGCCCTGTATATTCAGGATCAACCTTTACATAATCATCGTTATAGATGAATTCCGAGAAATCCTCTCCGGTCCAGTCATCGAAGAAATCAGTAAAAATCATGCCGCAACGGCTGCATCTCACGAACCGGACAGCGATATCCGTCCGGGGCAGGGACACGCGATGACACGATGTACCGAGGCCGGAGACACAGAAGGAAAAACTGTCTCCGGCACAGATCTTACAGGGAACCGCATCGCCCGTCATGCGCGTCTCTGCAGCCTCCGCACGCAGAAGATCCCTGATAACCTGCTTCATAAAAGAACTCTCCCTGCGGCTCTGATGCGCCATCAGGGATATCTTGCCGGGATGAAAAATACCTTACGATCCGAATACCGACATCAGCTCTGCTTCAGATAAGGCCTGCACTGTGCGGGGATCTGTGCAGCCGGCAGCCCGGAAGCCACAGGTGCTACACAATCCGGAGGAATCTTCCCCGCATGGCTCATCACCCCGGCCAGCGAGATTCCCATATAGACAAGTATGCCCACGGTGGAGAGGCAGATCAGAACAACAACGATAACCTTGCCGTATCCGACATCATTATTCATTTCGCATCTCCTTCCCCGCTCTGTGGCAGCACCCCGCCTTCAGGCAGACTGCGGATCGCTGCCGCAACATTCTCCGCCAGACCGCGATAGGCCTGCCCGGCCTGACTGTCCGGAGAAGCCTGCACGATCGGTGTTCCCGCATCCGCCGTGGCGCGGATATCCGCCAGAAGCGGAATCTCGCCAAGGAACGGAACGCCGAGTGCCTCCGCTTCCCGGCGCGCGCCGCCGTGACCGAAAAGCTCCGTGCGGTGTCCGCATTCCGGACAGCAGAAAAACGACATGTTCTCCACCACGCCCAGAACAGGCACGCCGACACGCTCAAACATCGCAATACCACGCCGGGCATCAAGCAGGGCCAGATCCTGCGGAGTTGAGACGATCACCGCACCCGCTAGGTTCACTTTCTGCGTCAGGGTCAGCTGCGCATCCCCCGTGCCGGGCGGCATATCCGCGATCAGCACGTCCAGCTCGCCCCACTCCACATCGCCCAGAAGCTGTGTGACCGCCCCCATGACCATCGGCCCGCGCCAGACCATCGCCTGGCGCTCATCCACCAGAAGCCCGAGTGACATGGCCGATACGCCCCACGCCTGTACCGGCTGAATACGCCCGCTCACGACATCGGGCTTCACATCGCCCAGACCGAGCAGGCGGGGCAGGGACGGACCATGCACATCCAGATCGACAATGCCGGTCCGCAGACCGCTTGCGGCCAGGGCCACGGCAAGATTAAGCGCCGTGGTCGACTTGCCGACCCCGCCCTTGCCGGAGGCCACGGCAATCACTCTGCGCACGCCCGGCAGAAGCGGTGCCCCGTCGGCACGCCCGGCTCCCCCCAGCGGACGATGTCCCCGTGCTGCTCCGCGTCCAGCAGACTGCGCCGATGCCGGTGCCGTCCGGTGCGCGGTCAGCACTACCACCGGCGTCAGAGCGGGCCATGCCTGACGCAGCGCCGCCTGCACAGCCAGTACCAGACCATCCCGGTCAGGAACGGCATCCGGCCGGACCGACAGCGTCACCAGAAGACGATCACCATCCGTACGCACGGAGTCCGCCTCTCCCCAGGACTGGAAGCGCGGCATGCCATGACGCTGCGCGATCTTCTCAAGAAGACGGGTCAGTGCATCCGTGTCCGGAGCAGATCCGGCAGAAGGGGCGGCCATGATGGTTCATATCTCCCGGCATATGTATGCTGCGTGCATAACACCAAATGGACAGACCGGAACACGGCAGGGATGCGCTGCTGTTATGACATGCAATAAATTTTAACCGGATGTTCCGGAAAAAGCTGATATGACACGCGCATGACGCCCCGCCGGGAGAAAAGATGACCGCAGCCCAGACAGCCCTGGATGTCCCGGCAGCCCCTGCCGCCCCCGCATCCCGGACACAGACCCGGTCAGCGGACGTTTCACCCCACACACGGGATCACCGCGTGGACGCCATGCGCGGCGCGGCGCTGCTGATGATGTGCACGGACCATATTCCCCAGAACATCCTCAACAGATTCACCATGAGGAATCTGGGGTTTGCCGATGCAGCCGAAATCTTCGTGCTGCTCGCGGGTTATGCGTCCTGGCTGGCCTACGGGCGCGGGTTCGCCAAACGCGGCGTGAAGGAAACCCTGCGCCGTCTCGCGAAACGCTGCCTGCAGCTTTATATCGCGCAGACGCTTATGGTCATTGTCTGCGTCGTCACGATCCGCAGCTGGCGGATGTGGACTCCGGTGCCGGTCGATTTTCTCGAACCGGAACTGGCGCACGGCACGCACGCGCTCTGGCGGGTGCTGTGGCTGGATGCCCTGCCGTCAAATCTCAATATCCTGCCGCTCTACCTCGTGCTGCTGGCCTCTTTTCCCCTGATCTATGCGCTGATGCGGATCAGCCGGCTGCTGGCTCTTGGTCTGAGCGGGGCGCTCTGGCTGCTGATCAATTTCGATCCGGGAATCAATTTTCCGAACTGGCTTGATCCTGACGGCTGGTATTTCGATCCGCTGGCCTGGCAGTTCCTGTTCGTGCTCGGAGCCTGCGGCGCCGTACAGGCCTCCCGTCACGGAGGGGACCTGCCTGCATACCGTCCGCTGCAGCTGCTCTGCGGCGGCTATCTGTTTTTCTCCTGTCTGCAGGCCTTTCCGTGGGAGCTGTGGCATCTGCCGGTGCTCCGTCCTTTCGTGATGGCCTCACCCGATAAAAGCGTCCTGGCCCCTCTGAGACTGCTGGACGTGATGGCGATTTTCTATCTCGTACAATCCGCACAGATCACGCGTCGCTGGGCCTCCGCGAAATGGGGACAGATGCTCGCCATGTTCGGCCGCCACTCCCTTGAGGTGTTCACGGTCGGAACGGTGATCGATCTCTATGCGCGTCTCGCCTTCACCTCGTTCGGAGACAGCTGGATACTGCAGATCCTGATCAACGTCATCGGTTTCTTCATTCTCTACGTGCTGTCCCGCCACCTGGACGCAGCGCGCCAGAAGAAAAAAGCCGCCGCCGCATGACCGCCTCATCCCAGCCGGAGACTGCCGCTGCCATGTCCTTTCCCGCTCTCAGCCGGGCCATCCGTGCCGGACAGGTGCCGAAAATCTGCCTGTTCGGTTCATCCTCAATGGAAGGCGTCGGTGCCAGCAGTCCGGAGCACGCCTTCGCCGCGGTTTTCGAGCGGAATTTTACTCCCTATGCCCCTGCGGGAGTGACGATCATCAATCGTGGCATCGGTGGCAATGATGCCCGCGACATGCACGGTCGTCTGCAGGATGTCGTGGAGGATCACGCCAGGCTTGTGATCTGGCAGGGAGGCACGAACGATGGCTGGCACGGTCTGACAGCGGATGAATTCGCGGAACTGACGCGGACAGACCTGCAGACGCTGCGCGACGGGGGCGCGGATATCGCGATGATCGGTCCGCAATGGTGTCCGATGCTGGAGGAATGTCCGGATTTTCCGCCGTTCCTGAGCATTGTTCCGAAGATCGCCCGGGAACTGAACATCCCTTACTATGACCGCTACAACGCGATGAAAGCCTGGAGCAGAGATCACAGCATGACCTGCCTCGAAATCTCTCCGGACCAGGTCCATATGGGCGATTTCGGATATCGCCTGCTGGGCGAGGAAGTTGCCGCGTGGATCGGTGCAGGGCTCGGGCAGGACAGTCACTCCTCCTGAGCCTGAGGCAGCACGGGCACGCCATGCGCGCCCGGTCGCATTTCCCACAGACGGGCGCCGGTCAACCCTCTGTCAGAACGCACCTGAACATCAGATCCCCTCAGCCAGACGGACTGCGCCCCTTCACGCCACGCAGTAAAGCGGTCGAGCGTCCGCACACCGGGGCAGCCGCGTCTTGCAGGTGAGACGGAAATAAACAGCGATACGCCGTCACACATCCCGTCCGGCACGGGCTTCAGCCCGTCCGTCCGGTCCGATACCCTCAGCAGGACGGACTGAAGGCCGCGCGAGACCATGCAATATCCTGCCGGTCCTTCCTGTCCGCAGACAAGCCCGTCAGCAGGTCTGCTTTCCTCAGCCTCGAGCAGCTCGGAAGGCAGTGCCAGTGCCTGAGACCAGTCCCTCTGTGCCCGCCAGCCATCACGGGATTTCCCGGCAATCAGCACGGCATTGTCTCCCCGTATTCCGATTACACCACCATCGGATGCAATCATGATATCGGGCAGACTCACGAACCATGGCGAGACCGCTCCTGCCAGCATCGGCAGCAGCCCCGCGAGCCGCCAGCGTCGCGACCACAGACACAGCCAGCACAGGCCGAAAAGGAACAGTGCCAGCCCTGTACCGGGCATGGCAGGTGCGGCGATCCTTGCGGCAGGCCAGGACGCAACCTCACGCGCCATCCCGACAATCACATGTACTCCTGCTCCGGTCACGGAGAGCATCGGCCCCTCCAGATGGAAGGGCATCAGTATAAGGGACAGCAGTCCGGCAGGAAGTACCCACAGCGCCGTCAGAGGAACGGCCAGAAGATTCGCCACAATGAAAAAAGGCTGAATCTCGCCGAAATGCGCCACGGAAACAGGCAGCGTCGCCATTCCGGCCAGAAAACTGGTCAGAGCCAGACCGGCCACATGCACGAGGAAACGCCGATACCACTGCCCCTCTCCGGCCAGGCGCATCAGCGGTCCGCGCAAGACCTCATACCCGGCAATCAGTGCCATCACCGCGGCAAATGACATCTGAAACGATACATCAAGAAGGCTCGCCGGGCCGCTGAGCAGAAGAATCACGGCAGCCACAGCCAGCCCGCGCATCGAAGCCGCCCGCCGCCCGGTCATCAGCGCCAGCACCACGAGCGCTGCCATAGCCAGACTGCGCACGGCCGGCAGATGCATCCCGGTCAGCACGACATACCCGGCTCCGGCTGCCAGAGCCGTAAAAGCTGCAATTTCCCTGCAGGGCCATGTCAGCGCCGATCGCTCCCATAAAGCCAGCAGCAGCCGGGACGCACTCATCACCAGTCCCATCACGATCCCCAGATGCAGCCCCGCTACAGCCAGGAGATGCGCCAGACCGGACGCCGCAAAGGCCATCCGGTCTGCTGCCGGAATGGCGGACGACACCCCCGCCAGAAGGGTCGCGGTAATCGCTCCGTCGGTTCTCGGCAGTCGCGCCGCAATTCGCGAGGCCACAGTCTCGCGCAGGGCTTCAATAAAAGAGGCGCCCTGCGGATTATTCTGCTCCGGAGTGACCGGATCAAGCGCCCGCCCGGTCCCGCCTTCTCCCCGCACCCAGGCGACAAGCTGTTCATCCCGGGCACCCGGCCAGGCAGGGAAGGGGGGCGGCTGAAGCAGGGCGCGGAGTGTGATCCCGTTTCCGGGCGCCAGCGGAGTCCGGTCCGTGTCCTGCAGGCGAATCCTCAGCGTCCGCCGTAAAGGCGGCATTCCCTCCGACAAAGGCGTGTCAAAGACGGACTCCGAAACCGTAATCCTGCGACTGCCCGCTGCCCC
Source organism: Acetobacter sp. AN02 (assembly GCF_029759835.1). Classification (GTDB taxonomy): domain Bacteria; phylum Pseudomonadota; class Alphaproteobacteria; order Acetobacterales; family Acetobacteraceae; genus Acetobacter. Next base: position 15,759 of record NZ_JAJJND010000035.1, on the reverse strand, counting down.
GTCACGATCCGGGAGGCTGTCAACAGCCTGAATACGCGCGGTCATGATAACGGCCTCGCGCGGAAGTTCCGGCAGAGGGGGCATACGGTGAATCTGCAGCCACGCCGCAGAAAACCCGACCCCGATCATCATCAGGGCGCAGCCCGCAATCCGTCCCGTTATGTATCGCCAGCCGGCACATAACAGAGCCAGGCCAGCACATGCAGCAGTGGCAGCGGGCCAGAGCGGCGGCTCGGAGCGAAGCTGAAAAAACAGAAGAACACCAGCGGCCAGACCGACAGGAAGCCAGAGAGGAAGCCGGGCGCGTTCGGCATACAGGAGAGACAGCATGAGGAAGCGAGACTAGCCTTATCCGGATCACCCGGCCAGCAGATCCCGGCAGATCAGTGAGTCCTGAGACTGCGAAATCTTTTACAAAATACGGCACATATGACCGGATAAATAAACGTCATAAAAAAAGGGGCCGCGAAACCTCGCGACCCCTCTTCCGGCGGAACCGTAATCCCCGCTCTTACTGAGCGTTGTCCTGACCCGTGTGGGTGTCAGGCGCAAACGTCCAGCCATGGCCGTAAGGCTGCGGCATGAACAGACCCCAGACCGACTGAGCCGTGGCGTGCGAACCCCAGGACTCGCTGCCGATCGGCTGGCCTTCCTCACGCAGTCTCTTCACATCAGCCTCAGAGACATTGGCCAGGCCTTTATTGCCCCAGGACGTGCGGATGAAATCCACGACGTCAGCAATCTCGCGATCGCTCAGATGATCTCTGTAGCCCGGCATGGCGACAGCAGACGGAGCCCAGTTGGTCGGAGGCAGAACGCCACCGGCAGCCACGATATGGATCATGGATGTCGGGTCGTCTGTCATGACAACGGGGTTGCCTGCCAGCGGCGGAAACATTCTCGCAACGCCGCCGCCATCATTCCGGTGACAGATGGCGCACTGCTTCACGTAGAGATCAGCCCCTGCATTGCCCGACGTCTTGCCGGAATCCAGCATCTTCGTGGTCGAGGCATCATAGGCCCACTGACCTTTGGAAGCCGGAACCGGGGGCAGGCTCTTGAGGTATTTCGCCATCGCATGCAGGTCTTCGTCCGTGAAGTACTGCGTGCTCCAGCCTACGACATCGGCCATACCACCGAAGACGGCGGCATGATCCGTGCGGCCCGAACGCAGGAACCGGACCAGATCGTCCTCACTCCAGCGACCGATACCGACGACCGGATCGTTCCGGAGGCTCGGGGCGATCCAGTTGTCGATCGGCGCACCGCCGCTGAGGAATACGGCACCGCCCTCAGGCGTCAGGGCCTTCTCCTGCATGGTCATGCCACGCGGCGTATGACACATGCCGCAATGGCCCGGTCCCTCGACGATATAGGCACCGCGGGCAACCACCGGATCGGTTCCGGATGCGGCCTGGAAAGGCTTCACTTCCGGGGCCAGGAGGCTGCGCCATATAGCCAGCGGCCAGCGCATGGACATCGGCCAGGGAATTTCCGTTTCCTTATTCGCGGCAGGAACCGCTTTCACGCCATGCATGAAGTAGGCGTAGAGCGCCTTGATGTCGTCATCCGTCATGCGGGAGAACGCGGAATACGGCATTGCCGGATACAGCGTGCTGCCATCCTTACGGATGCCCTTACGCACGGCATTGTCGAAATCCTTCAGAGTGTAGGATCCGATACCATGCGTGGCATCCGGCGTGATGTTGGTGGAATAGATCGTGCCCACCGGCGTTTTCACGGCCAGACCACCTGCATACGCCTTGCCGTTGATGGCGGTATGACACGCGATACAGTCACCAAGGCGCGCGACATACGCGCCTTTCGTGACCAGATCGCTGTCCGGAGAGGTCTGGGCCGATGCGAGCTGCGTGGTGGCCAGAAGGCCGGCCACGGCTGCACCCAGACAGGTCGCTATTTTCTTGAACATGGGTTTCCGTGTCCCGTCGTCGCGTGTGAGAGCTGTGCCGGCGTGTCCGCGTGATCCGATCACGGTGCCACCCCCAGAGCCGGGTTCTCAGGAATGTGGTGGTCGTTCTTACGTGCATCCACCTCACGCTGATACGTCTCGTTCGCGCGCTTGATGATGAACTGACGGATCTCCTCGATCTCCTGCGGATTCATGGATGTAGCGAACTCATCCATACCGTAGGCGGTCAGGGCACCGCGGCCGACGACGTTGTAGAAAGCGTCCTGATGACGGATCGAACCGGACCAGCGCAGATCCGGAAGAACGCCGGCGCCTTCCGCGTTGTCGCCATGGCAGGCGGCGCAGAACGTCTGGAAACGGAAATAACCCTTGTCCGTAACCTTCTCGTCAAACTCGGCCGGCGGCTTGACCGGCAGGAAGCCCATGTCGTTCTGAGCCGGAAGCTTTGCCTTGCCGTCAAGCGAGAAGGCAATGACCCGGGAGTGGTTGACGGTCCAGCCGGACGTACGGGCCACGCCACCCAGGAAGAACGGATAGATACCGCCCCAGCCCACTTCCACGGCCACATACTGCTTACCGTTGACGGTATAGGTCACCGGCGGTGCGATGATGCCGCTCTGCGCGTCGAAGCGGAACAGGTCCTTACCGTTCGTCGCGTCATAGGCGTGGAATTCACCGTTCGCGAGACCCTGGAAAAGGAGATCGCCGCCCGTCGCCAGAATACCGCCGTTCCACGGTCCCTTGTGGTCAACCGTAAAGGCTGCCTGCTGCTTCACCGGATCCCAGGCAACGATCCAGCCCTTGAGATCCTTGATGAAGGCCGTGCGTGCCTCGGGGGTATCGGGGAGACCGACCTTGTTCATGTCCACACCAAGGTTCCAGGCGTCGTGATAGGTCTTGAAGCCGCCGACCTGGTTTTTATACAGGAACGGAGCCTGCTGCGCCGGAATATAGACGAGCTTCGTTCTCGGGCTGTAGGCCATGGCCGCGAAGTTATGGCCGCCGAGATCGCCCGGGATGCCATACCATTCAGAGCCGTTGAGCGTGTAGAGCGCGTCCGGATTGTAGATCGGACGGCCGGTCTTGGGATCCAGGCCTCTGGCCCAGTTCTCATAGACGTAGTTCTTGCCCGAGATGAACTGACCGGTTTTCGCATCAAGCACGTAGAAGAACCCGTTCTTCGGTGCCTGCACGACGACGTGGCGGGTCTCGCCGTTGACCGGCATGTCCAGCGTCATGATCTGCTGAACGGAGGTGTAGTCCCACTGATCCATCGGAGTGGCCTGGAAGTGCCAGACATACTCGCCGGTTTCCGGACGGACGGCAACGATGCTGCCGAGGAACAGGTTGTCGCCACGCCCGTCGGAGCGGTATTTGTAGTTCCATGGAGAACCGTTACCGACAGCGATGTAGATCAGGTCCGTAACGGGGTCATAGACCAGCGAATCCCATACGGTGCCGCCGCCGCCCTGCTTCGTCCAGGCGCCGGTCGGGCTCCAGGTCTTGTAGGCCTTGCTCATCAGAATCTTGTCGGACGGGGCGTGGTCCGGCTCGTTCTTCGGATTGGGAACCGTGAAGAAGCGCCAGTCGAGCTTACCAGTCTCCGCATCGAATGCGGAAATGAAGCCGCGGGCACCGAACTCGGAACCGCCATTGCCGATCAGGACCCGACCCTTGGCGATACGCGGCGCACCGTCGACGGTGTAGGAACGCTGGTGACCCAGAGACGCATCAGCCGGGATTGTGTTGACTTCCCAGACTTTCTTGCCGGTCTTTGCGTCAAGCGAGACCAGACGGCCGTCAAACGTTCCGAAATAGACCTTGCCGTTCCAGTAGGCGAGACCACGGTTGACCGTGTCACAGCAGCCGCGATCGGCGATGTTGCCGGGGACTTTAGGATCGTATTCCCAGAGCAGCTCACCGGTGTCAGCCTTCAGAGCCTTGATTTTCGACCAGTTCGTCGTGGCATACAGGATGCCGTCGACCACCAGAGGGGTGCCTTCCTGGCCACGGTTGGTATCCAGATCGAAATACCAGGCAAGCTTCAGATCGCCGGCATTGGAGGTGTTGATCTGGTCGAGCGGGCTGTAGCGCTGCTCGGAATAGGTGCGGCCATAGGTCAGCCAGTCCCCGGGATGATCATCGGCATGGATGATCGCCTCACCGGTGTCTGCCGCGCGGGCGGGCGTACCGGCCAGGAAGGCCGACGCCACAAGGAAAGTTCCGGCGGCGAGAAGACCGGTCAGAGACGGCCTCCGTGCTGTTGCGGAGCAGGTCATAAGATATCGTCCTCGATAAAAAGGCTTCAGAGCGTACGCAAGGGACAGCAGATCCATCCGAACACTGTTTCCTGACAACATCGTTACAGAGCGGTCATGTCAATGATCACGGATGCATGGATGGCCCCCGGATCATGCGACCGTGGCGATCATGATAAATTAAGACTCAGATCGTCAGGGAATGCGGCAGATTCACCATTCTGCCGGGAGAGACGTAAAAGAGCGGAAAACAGGTGTATGCGTGGCGTGAGGGCCGGTTATATTTCATATCGGAGACGTATTATGTCCCGTCTGCCCGGACAGGCTGCGGAACTGAGCGTTGAACCTGTCAGCGCCTGAACTCTCGGAATTGTGATTGATCCGCTTGTGTATTGTCGTTCGATTCCCGAATGGCCGCAAGGTATTTATACCCGGGTATAAATGTGTGTCCGAGGGTGCATGACGCAGGATTAACTGGTGTCCGTGCGAAAGATGGATTATCAGCAGGTTGTCTTGAGTATCGTGTCTGACATGCTCAGATAGGATAGCGACACAAGCCGGCTGCATGCCGGTCAAAGGAGATAAGAGGTCAACATGTTCAGCCGCGACTATCAGTCATCGCAGCCTTATGCCGGAGCGCAGCAGGCCGCCCTCGATACGGAGCTGCGGTCTTACATGCTCCGGGTGTACAACTGGATGGCATCAGGTCTTCTGCTGACGGCCATTGTTGCCTATGCGATCGCGAACACCTCGCTGCGTCACATCTTCTTCCGTGAGGACGGCTATGCGATACACCCGACAGGGCTTGGCCTCCTGGCCATGATCGCGCCTCTGGGATTCGTAATGGTCATGTCATTCGGTGTGAACCGGCTGTCCCGCCAGGCGGTTCAGACGCTCTTCTGGGTGTTCTGCGCGGTGATGGGTGCCAGCCTGTCCAGCATCTTCTTCGTCTATACGGATGTTTCCGTGGCGCGCGTCTTTCTCGTGACGGCCGGCACCTTTGCAGGGACATCACTGTGGGGCTACGTTACGAAAGCGGATCTCTCGCGCTTCGGCTCGTTCCTCATGATGGGGCTGATCGGCCTTATCGTGGCGTCCATCGTTAATATGTTCATGCACAGCGCAGCGATGTATTTCGTCATCAGCCTGGTCGGTGTGTTCCTCTTCATTGGTCTGACCGCTTTTGATACGCAGCGGATCAAGATGACCTATCTGCAGTTCGCTCAGTATGAGGGAGCGGATGAGGCTGCGAAGCGCAGTGTGTATGACGCGCTCAACCTCTATCTGAACTTCATCAATCTCTTTCAGTTTCTCCTGCAGTTCATGGGTGTCAGAAGTAGCAGCAACGACTGATTCCTTCGCAGGGACCTGTTCAAGGAATCGTAGCCCCCGCTCCGTAAGGACGGGGGTTTTTCCGTTTTGGGAGCAATTACAAGAGAAGAAAAATATGACTTATCAGAAAAATATTCTTCTGTAACCAAACTCTGCCCTTAAGTAGTACCTCTCCGGTCTTTTTACGAAAATATGTATATTTTACATATGGTTATATCGTTAAGGTATGTTCAGTCGGTGTAAACAGATTCTTAAGCCGGACAAAAAGAGGGCAGATACGTAAAGCCTGCAGGTCGCCCTCCCGGATGAATGGATTGTGATCATTCTGAGGTGGGATTATGGAAAGCCTGTAAGACAGAGGAGCCCCTGTCCACCCGGGGCTTTCTCCTGCCTGCTCCTTCACCCGGGCAGGTGATCCGGAAAGGGTGTCTGGGTAAGTCAGAACCAAGAGGCGGACAATGAAAAACAGAAAGATGGCGTGGGCGGGCCGTTCGGCCGGTCTTGCGTCTCTGTTGTGGCTGGGGGGGTGTAGCAGCCTCGACGTGCTGGATCCGAAGGGACCGGTGGGGGACCAGCTCAAGTCGCTGATCGTTGAATCAACGGTCGCTATGCTGATTGTCGTTATTCCGACAATCATCCTTACATGCGTGTTTGCGTGGCACTACCGTGCATCAAACACCAAGGCGGAGTATCTCAAGGACTGGGATCACTCGAGCAAGCTCGAGGCCCTGATGTGGGCGGTTCCGATTGTCATCATCCTGTTCCTCGGGGTGATCACCTATCAGACGAGCCACTCGCTGGATCCGTATCGTCCTCTGGAAACCAGCCAGAACACGAAGCCTCTGCGGGTTGAGGTTGTCGCGCTCGACTGGAAGTGGCTGTTCATCTATCCTGAGCAGGGTGTTGCCACGGTCAATCAGCTGGCCGTTCCGGTCAACACGCCGATCGATTTCCGGATCACGTCTGATTCGGTGATGAATGCTTTCTTCATTCCGCGTCTGGGATCCATGATCTACGCCATGGCGGGGATGCAGACACAGCTTCATCTGATGGCCAGCGAGCCGGGTGATTATCTGGGTGAATCCGCCAACTACAGTGGTCGCGGTTTCTCGGATATGCATTTCCGCACGCTTGCCATGCCGGCTGATCAGTTCCAGGAATGGGTTGAGAAGGTGCGGGCTTCCTCCGACACGCTGGACGATTCATCCTACGTCCGTCTGGCACAGCCAAGCGAGGCTAACCCGGTTGCCTATTATGCCCATGTCACGCCTGACCTCTTCGACCAGATCGTGGCGAAGTACAACAACGGCATGATTATGGATAAGACCACCGGCAAAATGATCCATGTCCAGTCAGCGATGTCTGACATGAACACAAAGGAGTAGGATCGGTGCTAGGAAGACTTTCACTCGAAGCACTCCCGCTGGATGTGCCGATTCTGGTGGGGACGTTCATCGGCGTCGCCATCGTCGGAATCGCTGTCCTCGGGCTGATCACCTATTACGGCAAGTGGGGCTATCTCTGGAAAGAGTGGCTGATTTCGGTCGACCACAAGCGCCTTGCCGTCATGTATGTCGTTCTTGCGCTCGTGGCGCTGTTCCGCGGTTTCGCGGACGCGATCATGATGCGTACACAGCTTGCACTCGCCTATAACGGCAATCCCGGTTATCTGCCGCCGCATCACTACGATCAGATATTCTCCGCGCACGGGACGATCATGATCTTCTTCCTTGCGATGGCGTTCATGACCGGTCTGTTCAACCTCGTCGTGCCGCTTCAGATCGGTGCGCGTGACGTTGCTTTCCCGTTCCTGAACAACTTCAGCTTCTGGATGACCGCCGTGGGCTTCATCCTGGTGAACGTCTCCCTGTTCATCGGTGAGTTCTCCCAGTGCGGCTGGCTGGCCTATCCGCCGCTGTCCGAAGCTCAGTTCAGTCCCGGTGTCGGTGTGGACTATTATCTGGTCGCGCTGCAGATTGCCGGTGTGGGAACGCTTCTGACGGGCGTGAACTTCTTCGTGACGATCATCAAGATGCGTGCTCCTGGCATGGGTCTGATGAAGATGCCGGTTTTCACCTGGACGGCGCTGTGTGCATCCATCCTGATCATGGTTGCGTTCCCGGTTCTGACCGTGGCTCTGGCTCTTCTGGGTCTGGACCGTTATCTTGGCATGCACTTCTTCACCAATGACGGTGGCGGCAACCAGATGCTGTATCTCAGCCTCATCTGGTCCTGGGGGCATCCGGAAGTCTACATTCTCATCCTTCCTGCCTTCGGTGTCTTTTCCGAGGTTGTTCCGGCTTTCTCACGCAAGCCTCTGTTCGGTTACACCGCCATGGTCTATGCGACCTGTGCGATTCTGGTGCTGTCCCTCGTCGTGTGGGTTCACCACTTCTTCACGATGGGCGCGGGTCCGGACGTGAATGCCTTCTTCGGCATCATGACGATGATCATCTCGATCCCGACCGGTGTGAAGCTCTTCAACTGGATGCTGACCATCTATAAGGGTCGCGTCGAATATCACTCCACCATGTACTGGGCCATCGGCTTCATGATCACCTTCACCATCGGCGGTATGACCGGCGTGATGATGGCGATTCCGGCTGCTGACTTCGTGCTGCACAACTCTCTGTTCCTGATTGCTCACTTCCACAACGTCATCATCGGCGGTGTGTATTTCGGGTATGTCTGTGGCATGAACTTCTGGTTCCCCAAGGCATTCGGCTTCAAGCTGAACGAAACCTGGGGCAAGGCAGCGTTCTGGTTCTGGTGCATCGGCTTCTACTTTGCGTTCACGCCGCTTTATGTTCTCGGTTTCGAGGGCATGACCCGTCGTATGAACCATTACAGCAATCCGGACTGGTATCCGTGGCTGCTGGTTGCCGAGGTCGGCGCCGTGATGATCCTGCTGGGTATCGTCTGCCAGCTGACGCAGCTTTATGTCTCGATCCGTGACCGGAACCTGCCGCAGAACGTGGATGTGACCGGTGATCCGTGGGATGCCCGTGCTCTGGAGTGGTCCACTTCCTCTCCGCCGCCGGTGTATAACTTCGCGATCATCCCGCATGTTCACGAGCTGGATGCGTTCTACCACAACAAGGAAAACGGCATTGACACGCGTTCTGCGGGTGGTCCGTATGCTCCTGTTCACATGCCGAAGAATACCTCTGCCGGTATTTTCTGCGGCCTGTTCAGCCTGATCCTCGGATTTGCGCTGGTGTGGCACATCTGGTGGGCTGCGGCTCTCGGGCTGGTTGGTCTGATCGCTACCGTGATCGCGCGCAGCGCGGACAAGGATATCGATTACTACATTCCCGCCGAGGAAGTCGCTCGCATCGAAAACGAGCATTCCCGTAAACTCATGGCACAGGCGGCTGAGTGATGGCGCACGACACAACTCTTACCGACGCCCACGGACACGACGACCACCATCACGAATCTCCGGTGGTCTTCGGGTTCTGGGTTTACCTGATGACCGACTGTATCATCTTTGGTACGTTGTTTGCGGTCTTCGCGGTTCTTCATGATCAGTTTGCCGGTGGCCCCACCGGCAAGGAGCTGTTCGAGATCGGGGGTCTTGCGGCCGAGACGGCGCTGCTGCTCGTTTCCAGCATCACCTACGGTTTCGGCATGATTGCCGCGCACAAGCAGGAAGTGAACAAGGTCATTATGTGGCTGGGTGTCACCTTCCTTCTGGGTGCGGGCTTCCTTGGTCTTGAGATCAATGAGTTCCGTCATCTGATTGCTGATGGCGCGGGTCCGGATCGCAGTGCGTTCCTGTCTGCGTTCTTCACTCTCGTCTCGACCCATGGTCTGCACGTTTCGTTCGGCCTGCTGTGGATCGTGACGCTGATGGTGCAGCTGTCGGGCACGACGGAGATTCCTGAGCGCATGATGAACAAGCTCACCTGTCTGAGCCTGTTCTGGCACTTCCTCGACATCGTGTGGATCTGCGTGTTCACCTTTGTCTATCTTGCGAGCATGATGTGATGAGCACTGAACACAGCGCCGCCCATGACAGCGCTTCACACGGGAGCGTCAGCTCCTATGTGACGGGCTTTATTCTGGCGGTTATCCTGACGGTTGCGGCGTTCGGCGTCGCCTTCTCGCACGCTCTTTCCCCGAGCGGCACACTGATGGCGATTACGGTGCTGGCTGTGATTCAGGTGCTGGTGCATCTGCATTACTTCCTGCACATGAGCGTCTCGCCGGAGAAAAGATGGGATAACCAGGTCTTTATCTTCACGGGCCTGTTTGTTTTCATTCTGATTGTCGGCACGATCTTCATCATGGTGAACACCTCGACGAACATGATGTCGCGGTAATCATCCTGGCCGCATCTCTCCCTGTGAAAGGTGCGGAAGGTCGTTACGGAAAAACGCCACGTGGCCTCTGGCCCGTGGCGTTTTTTGCGTTTACGCGGGTATGAAGATGGCTTCGTCCGAGGCTTTTCCGGAGGCAGGTGATGGCCTGGATTGTTCTTGTGATTTCGGGGCTGCTTGAAGTGGTCTGGGCCTATTTCATGAAGCAGTCGGATGGTTTCAGCCGTCCCTGGCCTGCGTTCGTGACCGTGGCGACGATGATTCTGAGTTTTGTGCTGCTGGCCTGGGTGGTGCGTGTGCTGCCGCTCAGTCTGACCTATGCGGTCTGGACCGGGATCGGCGTGGTCGGCACGGCCGCTGTGGGCGTGCTGATCCTGGGAGAGGCACTGACACCTGTCAGGCTTCTGGCACTGTGCATGATTATCGGCGGGATTATTCTGATGAAGATATCTTCTTCATCATGAGAGCATATCCTGCGGCGGGCTTCTGCCGTGCCGGAGAAAATCCGTCCCGGATATCCTTAAGGCGGATATCCGGGAGAGGCAGTCAGTCCTTGTGGGGCTCCGGGGAGAGCATATCCCGCTTTCCCGGTTTGTCCTTCCACTCTTCCGCATCTGCGGGCTGTGTGCCCTTGCGGGTGATGTTCGGCCAGAGGGCTGAGTATTTCGCGTTCAGCTCCGCCCAGGATGAGGCGCGGTCATCGCTGTCGGGGAAGATGGCCTCTGCCGGGCATTCGGGTTCGCACACACCGCAGTCGATGCATTCGTCCGGATTGATGACGAGAAAATTCTCACCGGCATAGAAGCAGTCCACCGGGCAGACTTCCACGCAATCCATGAACTTGCAGCGTATGCAGTTTTCCGTGACCACGTAGGTCATTACCGCCTCCGTCGTAAAAACGCATGGCCATCGCACAATCCTGTGTGTGACCATGGAAATGAGGCGGCACATATGAGGGTATTCTGCCAGGGACGCAAGCCGTCGGTGCAGAAAACCTGTATCCCGGTTCCGGCGCATCATGCGCGCTTTACCGGAAACGGCGTGTCAGTGGACGGTTTCTCCGCGCAGCAGGGCGGCCAGTCCTGCGAAGGGGCTGCTGGCGGAGGCCCGCATTCCCGGAGAGGATTTTCCTGAATACTGCCGGTTCCGGGGCGGGTGTCTGTCTGCTTTTCTCATGCGTGAGATCATGGCGGGAGCCGGCGGACCGACATGCCCGGGCGGGAGCGGTGCGGGCTGTGCAAGCTGGTATCCCAGGCTCCTGAAGACTGCGGCCAGCTGTGCCGGAGGGGCGCCTGTCAGTGAGGCGAGGCGCTGCGTGAGAGGAGTCGGGCCGGAGGCGGTGATGCGGCGCAGCTCATCTACCAGCCGGGCGGAGATATCCACGCGCAGCCTGACCGGTCCTGTCCGCACCCAGCCGAGCTGCCCGAGCAATATGTTCTCCCGGCTTTCCTCTGCGGGCACGGAGACGGTGCCCGGGTGAGGGAGGGAGAGGGACATATGCGGATGATCCGCGCCGAGGGTGAGGAGGAACACGCGCACTGAGGCTGTATCGGGGCGGATCAGGGCGGGTATCCATGCGTATCCGTTGCCGCTGTGGATTCCTGCCCTGCGCAGATATGTGCGTCCGGCCTTGTCCCGCCGGTCGGATTCCGGGTCTTCCGCAAATCCGAGTCCTTCCCGCAGGCGGTGCAGGAGGCCGCGCAGGACGGGGGGAGTGTGCGTTGCGTCGGGCAGGCGGGTCAGGGCGGGGAGGGCGAGGTCGATGGTGGTACGGAGATACTGCCGGAGGCGGGCCTGGAGACGTTCGCGGGGGACGTTGTCCGGCAGTCCCTGAAGCAGTTCGGCTTCCGGGTGCAGTACGTCATGGCCGCGGCGGACCCGTGCGAGAGGGGTGCCGTTCCAGCTGATGAGCCTTGCGGGCATGTCGAGAGAGAAGTCCTCGTCCGGGGCGGCGCAGCAGCGTGCGGCCTGGCGGGGAATTTCGGATGCGACGGCCCGGCGGGCGACGCGCATGAGCAGTTTTTCGTCCTGTTTCGCCACGCTGTCGTGGAGCGTGAAGCCGAAACCCTCCATGCGGCCGATCGGATGACCTTCGATCAGTACGCTGCCATCGGCGCGCACGGCGGACAGAAGGCTGCTGCCGTCTTCCTCGTCCAGCTTGCGGATGAGGTGGGCGGCGCGGCGGTCCACGAAGCGGGCGGTCAGGCGTTCGTGCAGGGCGTCGGACAGCTGATCCTCTGCCGCACGGGCGCGGTCCTGCCAGAACGGGGCGTTGCGGACCCAGTTTTCCCTTGCAGTGACGTAGGACCATATACGGATGCCGGCCAGGCGCTGCATCAGCGTATCCACGTCTCCGTCCGTGCGGGTCAGCGCGGAAATCTGGGTGTCCAGCCATTCTTCCTGGAGGTGGTCTCCGCGGGCGAGCGTGGGGAAGATGCGTCCGCAGAACTGGGCGTGGTGCCGCTCCCCGAGTTTGCGGAAATCCGGGATCTGGCAGATTTCCCACAGAAGCTCGGTGCGCGCCCTGGAATCCGCGAGGCTGATAATGTCGGGATCGGCATTTAAGGCCAGCAGGGTCAGCACGTCGCTGGCGACGGCTCCGGCCTGAAGGCAGGGATCGGGCGGCGGGCGGGACAGGCTGGCGAGCAGGGCGCGCGGGGAGGTGAAATCGAGCCGAGCATTGCGCCAGGACAGGCGGCTGACGGGATCGAAGTGGTGGGTTTCGACAGCTTCAATGATGGCATCGCTCAGCGGCGGGCAGGTGCCTGCGGTGCCGAAGGTTCCGTCCTTCGTGCCGCGTCCGGCGCGTCCGGCGATCTGTCCGATCTCTGCTGCGGTGAGGTCTCTGCGGAGATGGCCGTCGAACTTGGACAGTCCGGCGAAGGCGACATGGGAGATGTCCATGTTCAGGCCCATGCCGATGGCGTCGGTGGCGACGAGATAGTCCACTTCCCGGTTCTGATAGAGCGCGACCTGGGCGTTGCGGGTCCGGGGGGACATCTGCCCCATGACCACCGCGCAGCCGCCGCGACGGCTGCGGATCAGTTCGGCGATGGCGTAGATTTCGGCTGTGGAGAAGGCGACGATGGCCGAGCGGGCGGGGAGGCGAGCGAGGCGGCTGCGTCCTGCGCAGGTCAGGGCGGAGAGGCGCGGGCGGGTTTCGATGTCCACGCCGGGGATCAGCCTTCGCATCAGCGGGGCGATGGTTTCCGCACCGAGGAAGAGGGTTTCGTCCCGGCCGCGCGCGTTGAGGAGCCGGTCTGTAAAGATGTGGCCGCGATCGGGGTCCGCACAGAGCTGGATTTCGTCCACGGCGAGGAACGAGACGCTGCGGTCCGAGGGCATGGCTTCCGTGGTGCAGGAGAACCAGCGGGCCTTCGGCGGGATTATCTTTTCCTCTCCGGTGATGAGCGCGACGTGGTCCGCACCTTTGAGGCTGACCATGCGGTCGTAGTTCTCACGGGCCAGAAGGCGCAGCGGAAAGCCGATGATCCCGCTGGAGTGGGACAGCATCCGCTCCAGCGCGAGATGTGTCTTGCCGGTGTTCGTCGGCCCGAGGATGGCCCGGACCAGAGGCCGGTCGCCGCCCGGGACGTGCTGCCTTTTCATGGTCTGTATGGTTGGCGTTTCCGCAGTGAAATGCAAGGGCGGGTCTCGCGCTCTCCGGTTTGCGCCGCCTGTTTGCGCCGTGTGGGGCGGGCGGGTAAGAGTCTGCACCTTGTCTGACCAGAAAGAATATTTCTCCGCATGAAACTTCGCTTCGCGCCCAGCCCGACCGGTATGCTGCATGTCGGGAATGCCCGGCTTGCCCTTGCCAATGCTCTGTTTGCACGGCGGCACAATGCTTCTTTCCAGCTTCGGATCGATGATACGGACACGGAGCGGTCGCGGGAAAGTCATGCGGAGGGCATCCGGGCGGATCTGTCCTGGATGGGTATTCACTGGGACGAGACATTCCGCCAGTCCGAGCGGGGTGCGGCCTATGCGGAGGTGATCGGGGCGCTGAAGGAGGCGGGACGTCTTTATCCTTGTTTCGAGTCCGAGCAGGAACTGTCGATGAAGCGCGAGCAGCGCATCCGCCAGCACAAGCCGCCGGTTTATGACCGTGCGATGCTGAAGATGACGCCGCAGCAGCGGGCGCAGGCGGAGGCGAACGGCAAGGTTCCGTACTGGCGGTTCCGGCTGTCCGACACGACGGTGCGCTGGACCGATCTGGTCATGGGGGAGTGCGGCGTGAAGCTGACGGCCGTGTCCGATCCGGTTCTGGTCCGTGCGGACGGGACGGTTCTCTATACGCTGGCTTCCGTGACGGATGATCTTGAGACCGGGGTGACGCATATCATCCGCGGGGAGGATCATCTGACCAATACCGGTGTGCAGCTTGATATCGTGCGGGCTCTGGCTGAGGTGACGGGGCAGGCGGCCGGTGCGGCATCGGGGCGTTTCCGGTTTGCGCATATGCCGCTTCTGCTGGATGAGGCCGGGGGCAAGCTGTCCAAGCGGTTTGACTCCCTGGCGCTGAAGACGCTGCGGCAGGACGGTGTGGAGGCGAAGGCGCTGACGTCCTATCTCGCGCGGATCGGGAGTGCAGATGATCCGGAGCCGCTGTCCTTTGATGATCTGGCTGCGTCCTTTGATCTGTCCAGGATTTCGAAATCGGCGGCGCGATTTGCCATGCCGCAGCTTCTGAGTCTGAATCACCGCGTGCTGGCCTCCGAGCCGTTCGAGGCTGTCAGGGAGCGTCTGCCCGAGGGGGCGACGGAGGCGTTCTGGCTGGCCGTTCGCGGGAATCTGGAGCTGCTGTCGGAGGTGAGGCTGTGGCACGAGGTGGTGGCCGGAGAGATCGTGCCGCCGGTGCAGGACGAGGATGAGTTTCTGCGCAAGGCGGCGGAGCTGCTGCCTGATGAGCCCTGGGATCAGGAGACCTGGTCTGTCTGGACGAAGGCCGTCAAGGAGGCGACGGGCCGTTCAGGCAAGGCGCTGTTCCGTCCGCTGCGTCTGGCGCTGACGGGGGAGGAACATGGTCCTGAACTGCGGGATCTTCTGCCTCTGATCGGCCGGGCGCGTTGTCTGCGTCGCCTGGTTCCTGGCGGGGTCTGAGCGTCCCGGTCCGGGAAGTTCTGCCCTGAATTGACAGGGGAAGAGGATTCGGTGGACGCTTGATGGATGAGCGGCCCGCTGTCCTCCCCTGAGCAGTCCGTCTCCGGAGAGAAGGTTTTTGTCTTTCCGGGGCGAAGGGTTGTCAGCAGCAGGGATGCCGCTGCCTATCTGGGTCTTCCTGAGAAGCGCTTCCGGTGGATCTGCCGTGTGCGGAGCGGTCCGCCGGGAATCGGAGCGGACAGCTACCGTATTGAGGATCTCGATGCATGGCGCGGGATCATGCTGCTGCGCACGGGCATTGATGATCGCGGGGCCGGTCATCTCCGTGATGCACCTGATCCGGTTCTTGATCTGGTTGTTCGTGAGGAGCTGCGCCGGATCCGCGTGTCGGCTCTGGGGCAGATCGCCATCATCTGCGGTCTTGTGATTATCGCGCTGTCCCATACGCCCGCGTGGCGTCTGCTGAGACAGGCTCTGTCCGCGCATTTCTCCACCCCGTAATTCCCGTCAGGAGGCGATCCCGTTCCGGCGCGGAGGCGCTTCGGGCGATTCTCTGCGTGGTCTGGCGTCGTCGGGTATCTGATACGAGATATTTCCTGTAACTGACAGCAGGAAGACTCAGGAAAAATTTAAGAAAACTATTGTTTTTCATATGGATAGAATAATTCTTTCCAAAAAGTTAAAATCCTTCCCTGCATGTGGTGACACTGTAGGATTAATCTTTTTTTATCACTTGCTGTCTACGTCGTGTCGTCAGTTAAGCAGTATGATGATTGAAGCGAACTGCACGGCTGCGAGGAAAGTAGATTTGAGTTTG
>NZ_JAJJND010000034.1 GCF_029759835.1 Acetobacter sp. AN02 | reverse complement strand
AAACTCAAACAGTTCCGCGCTGTCGCAACACGCTACGACAAACTCAAATCTACTTTCCTCGCAGCCGTGCAGTTCGCTTCAATCATCATACTGCTTAACTGACGACACGACGTAGGTTCTGAATCTGCGGGTTACCATGATTCAGGATATAACGGCGGGTGGAGCGTCTGCCGAAGCGGTAATGGAATTGTGGGCATCCAGGTTTCGGGCAGCAAGCGAGTGGATCACACCACTGTTTACGTAAAAGCGTGTTGCGGCTTTTACCTGCGACTTTATTGATATTCTGACTGGCAATAAATCACGCAGGACGGGATGGATGCGTGCGGAAGCGGCAGGCGATGCGGGCTCATTGCGGCAACACACAAAGTTCGATAATATATATTATGCCAAAAAAATACCGAGCATCAGAACTGCGTCGGGGCCTTATACCACTTAGGCGGCTTTGACCCTCCGTGATGCTTCACTTTAAGTCCGTAATGCGCATCGTCCTGATCCGGTGCAGTGCTGTCATCGCAGGCCGACAGTGTCGTCAGACACAGAACGGCAAGCAGGAGTTTCGTCAGACGCATCATTGTGAGATCACACCATCTGCCGCGCGTGCCGCAGACCGGACAGAAACGGACATGGCCCCCGTCAGATCAACATCAGCAATTACATCGTGCTTCATATTGTAGGCTGCCTCGCTCTGTTCCGCCTGCTGCCGCAGAGCCTGTGCCCAGCCGGTCTGTCCGGATGCCTGCGCGGCATCGGCCTCAAGCCGCAGAACACGGACCATTCCCTTGAAGTCATCATTGGATTTCCGCAGATCTGCAGAGGTCGCCGCATATTTCGCAGCCTGCACAGGGGCAGAGCCTATCGACGCAAGCGCCTGTAGTTCTGCCAGATCAGCCTTGCTGGTTTCATCATCCGGTGCTTTCCGGGTGTCGGCGGATAACGAGGCAATCGTCTGATTCAGCAGAGAAAACTGAGCTACCCGATCAGCCGCCAGCCCCCGGATAAACAGTGCCCGACGCGCAATCGCATCAGCCGGAGATACGGAAGCTGCCTGACGCGTTCTGTCGATCACCTCGCCATAACGCTGCAGACGGAACAGGGCACCGGCCATAACCAGAGACAGCGGACGCGTGTCATAATCTGAATTGTTGCGGAGCAGGACATCCTGCATCGTCTTCTCCGCCGTCGCGAGAGCCTCCGCCGGCAGTCCTGCACGAAGCAGAACCACCGACAGATTATAACCCGCATCCCCAATGCGCATGACATTATTGCTCAGACGCCCGAGCCGCAGCGCCTCAAGATAATGCGTCTCCGCAAGCTTATAACGACCCAGCCGCAGCGTATCCCTGCCGCTGTCCATTTCCTGATTCCAGGAATCCTCGCTCGGCTCAGGATCTTTCACCGTGCCGCCGCAGCCCGCCAGAGGAGCCGCCATCGCACACAGCAGCAGAACCGCACGCGAACCTGGTCCGATACCGCGCATCATGGCCGCACCTCACTCGGGGGAAGACGCCGGTGATCTCCCTTCCCGCTGCTGCTGCCTCCCAGTATCCACAGGCTTCTGAGCTGGTTCGTAAGTTTCTGCAGCGTGTAAAGCGAGGTCTGGGCCTGCGCCAGAAGCGCCGGAAGATCGTTCATGCTCTGATCCATACTCTTCGCGATGGCCGGCAGATGAGGCGTCGCCTTTTTCACATCCGTCGTCACGGACTGAACATTCGCCATCGTCCCGTCAGCCTTGTGCAGAATGCCACCAACCTGATCCTCCACGGGCTTCAGCTTCGAGACAACCTCGTTGAGAGATACGACCGTAGCCTCAGCCTGACGGATCAGGGCATCATTCGTCATCAGCTGCCCGACACTGCCCTTACCCGCACGGATATCCTTGAGCAGACCATCGATCTGCGCCGTAATATCACGCGCATTGGCCAGCATCGGCATGATCTCGTCGTGGATGTCCTTGAACGTCTTGTTGATCGTATCCACGATGCTCGTCTCGGGAACGGCCGAAATCACCGCGTAATTCCAGTCCATTTTCTCCCCGGACCCGCGCGTGAGATCAAGATAGCTCGCTCCGGCCACGACAAACTGCTTACGAATGACCGCAATGCTGTCCCGCCGGATAAACGGCTCGATCTGCGGATCCAGATCGACCACGGCATACATCTCGCCCGAAGGATTGAGCCGGATACGACGGACCGTACCGGCATGGGCCCCCAGAAGCTGCACGTCCGCACCGACGGTCAGCCCCCCTACCCCGCTTTTGGGCAGCGTCACCTGAAGACGAGCCGGGGGTTCAAGCCAGTCACTGAGAACACCGGCCTCGATCACCGCTGCGATGAACAGGATCACGCTCACCAGCACAAGAAGTCCGGTCCACTCATCAGCATAGCGGAGACGGATCAGCGGGCGTCCCTTCTGTCGGAGTCTGATCTGAAACATTAGCTGCTCCGTCCTGAGCTCAGGCCTTCATCCGTCAGATGCCAGAGGCCGGTCTTTACCTGACTGTAATCGGTCCGGGCGGAAAGATTTCTGACAAACCACAAAACAGCCGCCCCCCTGTCCATGGCCTCGACAATGCTGCTGATCAGCGGCGCGGCAAGGTCTGCCTCGCCCTTGGCCAGAGGATCAGAAATCAGAACCAGATGCGGCTTTCCTATGAAAGCCCGGACGCAGGACGCCCGGACCTTGTCAGCCGAGGACATCTGGGAAGGCAGACTGACCGGAAGTCCCGGAAGTCCGAAACGCTCCGAAAGACGGATCGCCTCATCCGTCACCTCCTCCATGGATCTGCCCGTGTGATAAATCACCTTCAACATCATGGAATAATGCGCGCCATACCGGTCAGACCAGCACTGCGTGCCCACCATCCGCCCGATCCGTCCGCGCAGCGCGTTCATCTGCCGGTAACGCAGTTCGGACCAGTCCAGACCCATAAAACGGATCGCACCGCTCTGAAGGGAAACCATCCCCGAACACATATCCGCGAACATCGCCGCGCGCTCGGCATCCCTGCACTCGACAATGATGCAGTCACCAGGCATCACGCGCGCACTGAACGGCACGGGAGGCAGACCGCTGTCCTCAAAAGACGGGCGGGCTTCAAGAAATTCCAGCATCGGACCGGAATACGTGTTCACAGACACCTCCCGGGTATCGTTCCGAGGATCATACCGGCCATCACAGATTCAGACTGAAAATAACGCTGACAGCCATGACGATCAGCATACCGCGTGAAAACCCGCGCGGCATCATGGTGGAGATCGTATCGCTGCTGCTGGCCGTCAGACCGCCGATACAGCATCCGAGCCCGACGAGAAAACCGACAACGATAAACTTCAGCGGAATGAACAGATAATCATGTGGGGTCATCGCCGTGATGACATCGTAAAGAAACGTCCAGATCGGATTGCTCACGGCGCCGGATGCCCGGCTGACTGCATACCCCGTCACCAGAGACGCCAGGGAAAACTGTATCCCGAGCGTCAGACCCGCAATCATATAGGCTAGAGTGCGCGGCATCACGATCTGCAGCAGCGGATCAACGCCGTCCGCAATCAGCGCACGGGTCTGCCCGCTGGTCGTCAGAAGTCCCAGCTCCGTAAAAGTCAGCATCCCGCTGCGGCCAAGCATGAGAATACCGACAAGGATCGGGGCAACCTCGCGCACATCGATCATCACAAGAAGCGAGCCGGTTTTTTCATCCATACCGGCAAAACCAAGCCAGTAGATCATCTGGGAAACGACGCTCACACCCGCCAGCATCCCGCTGACAAGCGTGCTGAACAGGCCGCCCATCGTCACTTCCCGCAGCGTGGAGCCGAACTCAAAAAGAACGGTACGCCTCCAGGACGTCCTGCGCAGGCTCTCGGACACAACGCCCCAGCCAGCACCGAGCGTTACCAGGAAAAACCACAGATGATGCCGGACCTGATGCCCGATACGCCCGAGGAAACGGGCAAACCTGCCACCGGGAGTGTCGCCGTGCTCCTTTTCCTCGGCCGCATGAAGCAGTTCCCGGTCATCGGAATCGGCTTCATCCCGGGAACCGGATGGCGGCTGCTCGCCTGTGCTCATCGCCGTGCCGCCAGAGTATAGACATGGCTGACACCGCCGCGCGGCGTATAGAAATAACCACGGCTGCGGAACAGATAGTGATCACGCAGGGTCACATAAACATGCTCGCTGACCTCAATCGTCCCGACATCAAGCGCGTCATGCGCCATAAGCTCCGCACGTGTGACAGTTTCGCCCCACAGATTGAACACGGCAGGACTGTCACCCAGCTCTCCGCCAAAGGCAGATCCGAGATCAATGCCGATATTAAAAGCAGGCTCGATATTGGCCTTTGCCAGAACCCGCATACAGACTTCACGGAAGCCCAGAGCCGCTTCGGCTATACGGATGATGGCGTCAGGCTCGGGATCAGGATTGCACCCGGCAACACAGATCAGGCGATGCCCGGCCAGCTTTACGGAATAAAGCCCGTTCTTTTTCGCAATCTCCTGACCGGCCCGGACAATCTCATCAATAAGCTCCACCAGACCATCAGTAGCCTCGGGATCCTCCATCACCGGATCGGCAAAGGCGATCACCATGACAGCCACCTGAGGATAGAAATTCTTCCTGATCTCCCCGCTGTGTTTTTCGGTTATGTAAATTCCCGAATCAAACCGGGGCGGTTCGGAAGGAGCAGACGGCTCAGGCAGCGGAGATGCGCCGTCGATATCCGGAGCATTTGCAAAGCGGGCCGCGACGATCCCGGAGATGATATCGATAAAGTAAAAGACCTTATCGGCCAGAGGCGCATCCTCAAGCGTAATCACGCCGGAAATACCCTCGCTGCCATACACCGGATGCACGAACAGATGCCGCGTTCCGTGCTCCCGCATGACCTGACGCTCGAACTCTTTCGTCCGCTCATCCGCCCGCGCATCGGCCACGTCAGCCTGAGACCCGGGCTCGATCAGCTTGAAGAAACCGGCACAGTTCTGTGAGGTCAGTTCAAAACCGCCGGAATGCGTGCCCTCGCGACTGTCGAAGACGTCATCGCAGATCAGGGACTCTCCGTCATGCACCAGACGCCAGACCGTCGCACGGCGCGCACCCGTCATCAGCGCGATCTCTTCCGTCAGGACAAGCGGTTCGGATTTCGTGCTGAACAGATCACGTTCTGCCACAACATGCCGCAGAGAGCCTTTTTCCTGCTCAATACGATCATTCATCCTGACAATGGTGCGCCGGGCCCGCTCGGCCTTGCGGCTCTGTGCCGCAAGCAGGCCCGCAAGAACACAGGCCAGAGCCACGATGATCAGGGAGAACAGAATGCTCTGGCGACCGGCGGTGATGACAAAGCTCGCGAAATCCCCGGCAGGAGCTGAAATCATCAGCAGCCAGCCATTCGTCTGCGGAAGGTTCTGCGACATTCCGAGATAGAACTTCTTTCCATCCTGGAAGCCGTAGGTTCCGGTGCCCTGAACGCGGTAATGATCGTAAATCTTCAGAAAACGCTGGTTGGAAAACTTATCCAGCGTCATCTTCTGCGGGTCATTCCCCACGGATTTCATCAGATCCTGAACGCCGCGCACCGCAATCACATGGCCGGTCGCATCGATGATCGCCGCCTCACCATTATCACTGATGTGCAGGTTACTCAGAAATTCACTGAGCTGATCAAGAGAAGTGTTGACCGCAAAAACACGCCGGACCCCGTCTTCCCCGGAAAAACCGAGTGAACTGGTGATCACCAGCTTCCGGTTACTTACATAAACCGTAGGCTCGCCCCAGACGACATCCTTGCTGCCGACAGCCTTCTGAAACCAGTCCCGGTGACGGGGATCATAATTACCGCCGGGCTCATCGCTCGAACGGATCAGCTTACCAGCAGCGTTATAGAAATCATGATGAAAGACGCGCTGCCCCGGCTCCCCGCGAACAATCGTCCGCTCCATACCGTCCCCGCCGGGATCACGTTCAATAACAAGCAGCTCGCCATTATCATCAGCCAGATAAAACGACTGAAGCTGGGGCACCAGCCGGAGCATGGAAGCGCCATAAGCATAGAAAGCAGGATTGATATATTTCGGAGATGCATGCCCCAGAAAATCCTGGGCAAACCCCGCACCGACCGTCGCGGCAGACAGGTAGGTCGTCACATCCTGCACGACATAACGCTGCACGGTCGTAAGCAGCTTGCGCGTCAGGTCCAGCGCACCGGCACGTGTCGTTTTATAGGAATACCAGCCGATACCGGCAATCGTAAGAAGGATCAGCAGGACGGTCGCTACAGGAATCCCAACCTGGAGCAGACGCCTGCTCCGCGTCTCATCCGGATGCTCTGCGGGATTTATAATCTCGTCGAAAGCCACGGCGGAACGGTCCTTCTGCAGTCTGACCGGACCCCGGGTGCCACATCCGGTAAGGGAAACAAAACGTTAATATATCAGCAAGAAAGTTATTCAAACCATTTGTGGCATAATTTTGGTGCGAACAGCCGCCGGATGCGGCGTCGCATATCTGCCATCATCGGTATGCATGGGAAAATGGCGGACCCGAAAGGATTCGAACCTTCGACCTTTGCCTTCGGAGGGCAACGCTCTATCCAACTGAGCTACGGGTCCACGTCCGTCTCCCTAGCGCAGGGAACTTCCGGCTGCAAGCCCGTCCAGACGTGAAGGCACCAGAAAGAATACACCCTGGTTCGCAGGATCGCGGGCAATCCATGCCGCAGCGGCAATATCGCCGCCGGACGGAAGGAAATTCCCGGGATTGGTGATCCATGACACGATATCAGCGGCAACACTTGCCCTGCCCCTGTCACGCAAAAGCAGATGATGCCCGCCGGGTATCAGATCGAAGCGTAAGCCGGAGGGTGCCTTCCGAAGGAGCGACAGTATCGCTGTCTCGGGAATAAGCTGATCCTGCGAGCCATAGATCAGAAGAACAGGCCCTCTGACATGCGGGGCGGACTCAACCGCCCCCTGCATGAGTGAGACGAGCCCCTGCAGCGTATCCAGTCGCGTCGTACGGAGCGTGAGAGGGTCCAGCCACAGGCGGATCAGAGCTTCCTTGCTGTCGCTCGCCCGGACGCGAACCGGCAGTTCCCGGCCCGTCACAAGCCCGCCGGGACGCAGGGATGCCAGGATGCGAAGGGAAATATCAGCGCCCGCCCCCGGATTCCATGCCGCCGGAGCCAGAAGAATCGTTCCCGATGTGTCCGGCGCGCCCGGAGATGCCACCAGCCTCATGAGCAGCGCCCCGCCCATGCTTTCTCCCATAAGGAAAAACGGCAGACCCGGAGACACCATTTTCACATAAGCCGCTTCCTGCCGCAGATCGGCAAGCAAGCGTGCCTCTCCGGCCCATCGGCCCCGCGTCTGCGTCCCGCCGAAGCCGCGAACATCAGGCGAGATGATCTCGATCCCGGCGTTTGCGAATGTATCCGCAGCAAATTCCCAGGCGTCGCGACTGTCGTTGAACCCGTGAATCGCAAGGATGACAGCCCGCGGCGCACCTTCCGGTTTCCAGATGCGGACCGGTATGATTGCACCGTCAGACATCGACAGGGTCAGATCAGGCGGAACCAGCCGCGCATCGGTCGCATAGCGCGGGGGCACGCGGACGACCGGCTCCCGGGCACAGCCCGCCAAGCCAAGGGCAATACACAACCCCGGCAGCAGCCTCCTGCGCCACACAGAGCGGATACGCGGAGATTTGTCTGTCTTATGGTTTGAACTCACGGGAATCACGCGTATCATCCCCCGGACTTATATGCCACCGGTTCTTTCCGGCGGTGCCGCCTTCAGGAGTGCCAGAGATGCTGATCCAGCCGGAAAACCAGACGCCCCGCCCGCGGCTGGGACATGTGGAAACCATCATCGTCCAGTCACGCAAGCTCGCCTGTGACGGGGGGCTCGGAGCGCTCGGGCATCCGAAAGTGTGGCTGAAAATCGGCGGAGAGCAGACCGCCTGCCCGTATTGTTCACGTCTGTTTGTGCTCGATCCCAACGCCTCACACCACGACGCGCACTGAGCCTCCATGACTGAAACCAGTCGGCCGCATCTCGTTCTCGTGGACGGGAGCGGCTTTATTTTTCGTGCTTTCCACGCCCTGCCCCCGATGTCGAATCCCGAGGGCGTGCCGGTAAATGCGGTTTTCGGTTTCTGTAATATGCTGACCCGCCTGATGCGGGAGCATTTCGGAACCCATCTGGCCGTGATTTTTGATGCCGGGCGCGTGACGTTCCGCAATGAGATCTATCCTGCATATAAAGCTAACAGATCTGAGACGCCGGAAGATCTGATCCCGCAGTTTGCGCTGATCAGGGAGGCAACGGCAGCTTTCGGCGTGCAGGGTATTGAACTTGAAGGATTTGAGGCTGACGATCTGATTGCGTCCTACGCGCGCCACATCGCTGAAGAAGGCGCGCTCTGCACGATCGTGTCCTCAGACAAGGATCTGATGCAGCTTCTTGGCGGTGGTGTTGAGATGCTCGATCCCATCAAGCAGAAATCTATCGGCCTGGCGGAGGTTGAAGCCCGGTTCGGCGTCACTCCGGATAAGGTGATCGACGTACAGGCCCTGATGGGTGATTCCACCGACAACGTGCCGGGTGTTCCCGGGATCGGTCCGAAAACCGCCTCCGCACTGGTGAATGAATTCGGGACTCTGGAGGCCGTTCTTGAGGCGGCTCCATCCATGAAGGCATCCCGGCGGCGGGATAACTTGATTGAGCATGCCGAGGCCGCACGTATTTCCCGCGAACTCGTCGCGCTCCGCACGGATGTGCCGCTGCCCGTGCCGGTCAGTGAGCTGACGGTAAGGGAACCTGACAAGGAGGTTCTGGGAGAATGGCTGGACCGGATGGGGTTCCGCTCCGTCCGCCATCGCTTCGGCCTGGGTGAGGGTCAATCGCGCCCTGCCTCAAAACCCCCTTCGCAGGCGCGGATTCCTGCTGATGTCCATACTGTTGCAGCGGAGATCAAGAACGCAGGATATGGTCCTTATGAGACCATAACCGATCCGGAGGTTCTCCAGGCCTGGGTGGAGGAAGCGCGAAAAGCGGGTGTCTGCGGCGTTGATACTGAAACGGACGGGCTGGACCCGCTTCGTGCGAGAATGGTCGGTTTCTCACTCGCTACGGCACCCGGGCGGGCCTGCTATGTTCCGCTTCTGCATGAGGGCACACTGGATCAGCCGGTACCGGTGCAGATCAGCACGGACGAGGCCCTGCGTATCCTGGAGCCGCTGCTGACGGATAGCTCCGTCCTGAAGGTCTTTCAGAACGCCAAGTTCGACCTGCTGGTGTTCAGTAAGGCCGGTGCCGCCCCGATTGCCCCCGTCGATGATACGATGCTGATTTCCTATGCCCAGTCTGCCGGAGAGCATGGCCAGGGTATGGATGAACTGTCCGTCCTGCATCTCGGACACACTCCGATTTCCTATGATGATGTGACAGGAACGGGACGTAACAGACTGTTATTTCAAAATGTTCCTCTTGATAAAGCATCTGAATATGCTGCCGAGGATGCAGACGTCACACTCCGTCTGTGGCATGCCCTGCGTCCGGCCCTGAGAGTCAATAAATCGCTGGCAGTCTATGAGGAGACTGAGCGCCCGCTGATTGCTGTTCTTGCTGATATGGAACAGGCAGGAATTACTGTGGACGCTGATGAGCTGCGTCATCTGTCGCAGGATTTTTCAGTCCGTATGGAGATTATTGAAAAGGAAATTCAATCTCTTGCAGGTCGTTCTTTCAATGTGGCCTCACCAAAACAGCTGGGCGAGATTCTCTTTGACGAGATGAATCTTCCGGGCGGGAAACGCAGCAAAAACGGTGCCTGGAGCACAAACGAAAGTATTCTTCAGGATCTGGCGGATCAGGGTCATGAACTGCCGGAGAAAGTGCTCGCATGGCGACAGCTGGCCAAGCTGAAAAACACTTATACCGATGTGCTGATCAGCCAGTTGGACCCCGCCACAAACCGGGTGCACACATCTTTCCAGATGGCCGTGACGTCCACGGGGCGGCTGTCCTCAAATGATCCCAATCTCCAGAATATTCCCGTCAGGACGGAAGAGGGCGGTCGTATCCGCCGTGCGTTCATTGCAGCACCCGGTAAGCTCCTGATCTCGGCGGATTACTCTCAGATCGAGCTGCGCCTGCTGGCAACAGTTGCGGATATTCCGGCATTGAGGGACGCGTTTGAGAAAGGCGAGGATATCCACGCCCGCACGGCCTCGGAAGTCTTCGGTATTCCGGTCGAGGGGATGGACCCGCTGGTGCGCCGGCGCGCAAAGGCGATCAATTTCGGTATTATCTACGGCATATCGGCATTTGGCCTGGGAAAACAGCTTGGGATTCCACAGCGTGAAGCCCGATCCTATATCGATGCCTATTTCGCCCGCTATCCTCAGATCAGGGACTATATGGAAGCGCGTAAAGAGGAAGCGCGCCGGTATGGTTACGTGCTGACGCCGTTCGGGCGGCGGTGCTTCGTTCCGGGAATTGCGGAAAAGAACGCGGCTCGCAGGAATTATGCCGAACGTCAGGCCATCAACGCCCCCCTTCAGGGAGGCGCGGCTGACATCATCAAAAAGGCAATGGTCAGGCTTGCGCCCGCTCTTGAACGGGAAAATCTGCCTGTCCGGATATTGCTGCAGGTGCATGACGAGCTTCTGCTTGAGGTTGATCAGGATGCTGCCGGAAAGACTGCAGAACTGGTGAAGGATATTATGGAAAAAGCCGTGACGATGAGCGTTCCGCTCGTGGCGGAAACCGGGATCGGGGCAAACTGGGCGGAGGCGCACTGAATGAAAACGCGAGATATCCGGGTTCTTGTCACCATCCTGGCAGTCGTCTTTCTGTCTTCAGCCGGAGGCTACCTTGCGTTTCGCTATTCCGAAACGATGGGACCTGTTGTCGGCAGTGATGGGAACGAGGTCGGTGGCCGCTTTCGTCTGATGGATGCTTCCGATGGCACCATGAGCGACAGGGATTTCCGCGGACGGTGGATGCTGGTCCTGTTCGGAGCCACGCACTGCTATGAGCAGGCCTGCGATAAAACCCTCAATACTCTGAGTAAGGCGCTGAAAACCATCGATCCGGACGGGAAGAAAACAGTGCCGATGTTCCTCAGCCTGGATCCCCTGAGGGACAGTTCGGAGCGTCTGCGCCAGTATGCCCTCAGATTTCCGGCAAAAATCGTCGCCGGAACGGGAGCTCCTGCCAATATCGCAGCCGTTGCGAAGGAGTTTTATGCCCCGATCGTGAAGCATCCTGATCCGGAATGGGATTATACTTTCGAGATGTCACCGCAGATTGTTGTCATGAATCCGCAGGGACATTATGCAGGCCTGATCAGTTCTTCCGCATCCGCTGATGAGATCAGAACCCGTCTTGAGACAATGATGTCCCTGCCCCGCTGAATGACCCGTCTTTTTTCATTCCTGTCGTCAGCAGTTCTGCTCTGCCTCTTCTCTCCGGCTATGGCCGAGGGGATTGCACGCCCTGCGGAACATGCCGGGGGAACGCTGCACCTTGCAGCCCAGAGTTCCCCGGGAACGACGGACCCACAGGTCAGCTATTTCATGGCGATGTATCAGGTTGAGGCCGTGGTCTATGACGGCCTGACAACCTTCACGAAAGGCCCCGGCCCCCTCAGCCGTCATGCCATTGCCGATCTTGCTGAAAGCATCCCGCAACCTCAGGACGACGGACATACATGGATATTCCACCTGCGCCGGAATATCCGTTTCTCAAACGGAAAGCTTCTCAGTCCGGACGATGTCGTCGCCTCCATGAGGCGGATTTTCCGCGTGAACAGTCCGACGGCCGGTCCTTACTACAGCAATATCGTCGGCGGAGCCGAATGCCTTAAGGACCCGGACCACTGCACTCTGGAAAACGGAGTAATTGCAGATAATCAGGCATGGACCGTCACATTCCATCTGACCAGACCTGATGCTGAATTTGCTGATCGTCTGGCATTCAATCACGCCGTGATCCTCCCTGCGGACACCCCGGCGCACGATACGGGCAATTCCGCGCCTCCGGGCACGGGGCCGTATCGTATCGTGTCTTATGATCCGTCCTCCTCCATGCGTCTTGAACGAAATACGCACTTCAGACAGTGGGATGCGGCGGCACAGCCCGCAGGCTATCCCGACCGGATTGAATACCGTTTCGGATCAGATCCGGAATCGTCCGTTACAGCCATTGAAAACGGGCAATATGACTGGATGGCGGAAAATATTCCGCTGGACCGCCTGGCGGAACTGGGCAGCCGCTTTGCGGATCGCGTCCATATCGTGGATTTCCTGAACCTGTATTACGCTGCGCTGAATGTAAATATTCCTCCGTTCAACAGCCTGAAGGTGCGTGAGGCACTGAATTATGCCGTAAACCGGCATGCCATGGTCATCCATAACGGCGGCCCTGCTGTTGCTGCGCCTTCATGCCAGATGCTGCCCGAAGGCTCGCCCGGCTTCGAGCCTGTCTGTTACTGGACCCGAGGTGCGGACCCGCAGCATCCCGCACTCCGGTGGGAGGCGCCGGATATGGAAAAAGCCAAGCAGCTTGTGCGTGAAAGCGGGACTGCCGGGCAGAAGGTGACGGTCATCACAGCGCAGCAGCCCGAATATATGGCTATGGCAAATGAGCTGCGCAGCACTCTTGCTGAACTTGGCTATGATGCCTCTGTCCGCTCGATGGTTCAGGCTGTGCAGTTCGGCTATATCCAGAACAGTGATAACCGTGTTCAGATCAGCCTGACCGGCTGGAATGCGGATTATCCTGCCGCATCCAGCTATCTCAGGACACTTCTTGCCTGCGACATGTTCCACCCTCACTCAGATAACTCCATCAATATATCCGGATATTGCGATCCGGATACAGACAGGCTGATGGATCGGGCCGCCGACCTTTCGGTCACGGACCGTAATGCAGGAGACAGGCTGTGGGCTGAGGCAGACCGGCGTTTTATGGCGCAGGTGCCGACTGTCCCGCTGGTGCAGGTGCGCTGGGTTATGCCCCTGTCTGCCCGGGTAAAAGGCGATGTGAGCGCGCCGGTCTATCAGGTTGTTTTTTCAAGATTTCAGATCAGATGAGGAGAGCCGAATAATGTTTTCCTCCGGCCCGTGGGGCCAGGCCATACGCGCCCTGCGATATAACCGGTCCGCCATGATTGCACTGGCCGTGCTGCTCGCTCTGGCTCTTCTGTGTGCGCTCGCGCCGATCTATGCCCGTCATATTGCAAAGACCGATCCGTTTACGTCGAATGTCGCCGGAACCGTTCTGGTGAACGGGCAGGAAACCGACATCATGCAGCCCAATGATAATCCGCTGCATCTCGGTCTTTCGCCCATCGGCCCGACGTGGCATCCGCAGTCCTTCCTTCTCGGTGCGGACAGCCAGGGGCGCGACGTGGCAGCGCGTCTGCTTTACGGTGGCAGGAATTCCCTGATCATTGCATTCGGTGCCGCAACGCTGTGCATTCTCATGGCCTCGTGCATAGGCATTGCGGCAGGCTTTTTCGGCGGGATCACCGATGCGGTTCTGTCCCGCCTTATGGACATCATGTGGGCGGTGCCGGTCTATCTGTTTGCAATCTCCCTTTCGATCGTAACAATCACGCAGGGGCTGAAAATCGGCCCTTTCACCATCGCCAGCGATAATCTGATGATCCCGGTATTCATCATCGCTCTGGTCTATGTGCCCTATGCAGCGCGTCCGGTGCGCGGGCGCGTCATGACGCTTCGCAGCGCGGAATTTGTAATTGCAGCCCGCAGTCTCGGCGTGCCGCGGCGTCGTATTCTGGTGAAGGACATACTGCCGAACGTCCTGCCGACACTGGTGGTTCTGGCTCCGCTGCTGACGGCGCTTTCCCTGCTTGCGGAATCCTCCCTGTCCTTCCTCTCCATCGGCGTGCAGGCCCCTGCGGCATCCTGGGGCACGATCATCCAGGACGGAGAAGGGCTGATCTACACCCGCCCGATGGTTGCGGTCGCACCGGGGCTGATGATCGTCATTACCGTGCTTGCGCTCAACATACTCGGAGACGGGTTGCGGGATGCGCTGGACGTGCGCGAGACCAGCCGGAGGTCCGGCTGATGGTAACGGCGCTTTTCAGGCGACTGGGGCAGACGCTGATCGTCCTGATAGGGATTTCTGTCCTGATCTTCGCTGTATTTTTTGCCACACCGGGCGCGGATCCCACGGCGCGGATCGCAGGGAAGAACGCCTCCCCTCAGACCATGGAGCGCGTGAGACACGAATACGGCTTCGACCGTTCCCTGCCGGTTCAGTACGCCACGATGATGAAGAAGCTCTTCATCACCCGCGATCTCGCCTCCTATACAAATCGCGGGCAGCTCGTCGTGCCGGAGATCATCCAGGCCGCACCCGTCACCCTGTCTCTCGTCTGCGGTGCGGCCGTCATCTGGGTACTGGCCTCGGTCGCCACCGGCACCATGGCCGCACGCTGGCGCGGAACCTGGATCGACCGGGGACTGATGATGGCCGGTCTTGTCGGAATCTCCATACCGGTATTCTGGCTCGGGGAGGTGGCAAATCTCGTTACGCAGGCCCGGTATCACGACACATGGATGTTTTCATGGGTGCCTGGACCGGGATATGTCCCGCTCACGGAACACCCCTGGGCATGGTTCAAGGCCCTGGTCATTCCCTGGATTGTACTCGCGGTCATGTTCGTCGGTATCTACGGCCGGGTTCTGCGCGCTGATCTGGTGGCCGTATCCGGAGAGGATTTCATGCGTACGGCCCGTGCCAAGGGGCTTTCTCCCTGGCGTGTGCTGATCCGGCACGGGCTGCGGACCTCCATGATTACCTTCATCTCGCTGTTCGGTCTTGATTTTGCACAGCTCCTCGGTGGCGGCGCGCTGCTGACGGAGGTTGTGTTCGGGCTTCAGGGGGTCGGGCGCCTGACCTATCAGGCGCTGGCCGGGCTGGATCTCCCGCTGATCATGGCAAGCGTGATGTATTCCGCCGTCTTCGTCGTTCTCGCCAACGCAGTTGTCGATATCGTCTATGTGGCTCTGGATCCGAGAATACGTGATGGACGCTGATCAGCTGCTTCTTGAGGTCCGGAACCTGAGTGTGAGCTTCACCTCAGCCGGTCGCCTGATCCCGATTGTCGAGAATCTGTCTTTTTCCGTCATGCCCCGGGAAATCCTCGGGCTGGTGGGAGAGTCGGGATCGGGCAAAAGCGTGACGGTCATGGCCCTGATGGGACTTCTGGACTCGCCGGGGATGCAGATCACGGGTTCAGCCAGATTTGACGGCCAGGAACTGATCGGCCTGCCAGAGCGCAGTATGCGGCATATTCGCGGACGCCGGATCGCCATGATTTTCCAGGATCCGATGACGGCTTTCACCCCCGTCCTGACCATAGGCTGGCAGATCGACGAACAGATACGCGCACATAAACGCGTCAGCCGCAGGGAAGCCCGGGCGTGCACCATAAAACTGCTCGGGGATATGGGAGTTCCGGACCCTGAACGCACGGCTGATCGTTACCCTCATCAGCTGTCCGGCGGGCTGAGGCAGCGCGCCATGACAGCCATGGCCCTGTCCTGTAATCCGGCGCTTCTGATTGCCGATGAACCGACAACGGCACTTGATGTCACCGTTCAGGCGCAGATTCTCGACCTTCTGCGTTCCCTGCGGAAGGAATACGGATCTTCCGTCATGCTCATCACCCACGATATGGGAGTTGTTGCCGAAACCTGTGATCGTGTGATGGTGCTCTATTCCGGCAGGCTCGCAGAGAGCGGGCCGGTTGAGGATATGTTCAGGCAGCCACTCCATCCCTACACCACCGGACTGCTGGCTTCCATTCCGCCTCTTGACGGCCCGCGCCCGGCCCGGCTGCCCGCAATTCCGGGACAGCCCCCCTCACCCGCTTCCAGGCCACCCGGCTGCGCCTTCGCGCCACGCTGCAGCTTCACGCAGGACGCGTGCAATGTGCCTCCGCCACTTGTGGTTAAGGGAGAACGGAAAGTGGCCTGTGTTCTGCCGCAGCCTGGCTGCCTCTCCGGGGAGACAGTCCTGTGAATACGCCCCTGCTTGATGCCCGCAATCTGAAGAAGACCTACAGTCTCTCCGGAGGCCGGAAGCTGCGTGCTCTTGATGATGTCTCCATCCAGGTCATGCCCGGGGAAGTGCTGGGTCTTGTCGGAGAATCCGGATGCGGGAAATCCACACTCGGGCGTTCGCTTCTGCGGCTGACGGATATCAATTCAGGCAGCATCGCTTTCGATGGCCAGGACATCACGCGGCTGAGCGAGCGGGCCATGCGTCCGCTGCGAACCGGAATGCAGATGGTCTTCCAGGATTCCTACGCTTCTCTCAACCCCAGACGCAGGATCGGAGACCTGATTGCCGAACCTCTGCTCGTGCATCGTCGTCCGGATGGAGCAAGGCGCAGCGCGGCTGAAATCAGGGAGCGGCTGACGGAACTGATGGAGCTGGTGAGTCTGCCGGCCTCGGCACTGAGCAGATATCCGCACGAATTTTCCGGCGGACAGAGGCAGCGGATCAATATCGCACGTGCGCTGGCTCTCTCCCCGCGACTGGTGGTGGCGGATGAGCCTGTTTCGGCCCTTGATGTCTCGGTTCAGGCCCAGATCGTCAATCTCTTTTCCGATCTGCGTGAACGCCTTGGCCTGACCTATGTGTTCATTGCGCACGATCTTGCCGTCGTCCGGCAGATATCGACCCGAGTGACGGTGATGTATCTCGGGGCCGTCGTGGAACTCGGGGAAACCGATCAGGTGATGCACGCCCCGGCACATCCCTACACTGCGGCACTTCTTGCATCCGTCCCGCGCCCTGTCACGGGACGGCAGCCGCTTCCGCTGCTGAAAGGCGATGTGCCAAGCCCGGTTTCGCCCCCTCCGGGATGCCGTTTTCATACACGTTGCCCGGTCGTGCAGGAGCGCTGCAGTAAGGAGCGACCGGAACTGCGTCCGCTGGAGGGCGGGCGGCTTGTGGCCTGCCATTTTCCTCTGGCAGCTGCGGAATAGATCTGACGGTTAATTATTAATAACGCGCAAAATAAGTATATTGCGCCGGGTGGGATATACGCTATAGTCCGGGGGATTAATAACGATAACACATCGTTGTTCCGGAGATTTCCCCCGATGACGGATCAGGGACGTTCAGACACTCAGCTTTCCCGCAGGAGTCTTCTCGCGGGCGGAGCCCTTCTTGTGGCCGGAGCAGGACTGTTCTGCAGCCGTCCGGCCCGTGCGGCCACCACGCTTCTGAACGTTTCCTACGATCCGACGCGCGAGCTTTATGCTGAAGTCAACAGTAATTTTTCCGAGTCATGGGAAAAGGCCCGTAATGACCGGAGGATTGTCGTAAAAACCTCGAACGGCGGCTCCGGTGCTCAGGCCCGCGCCGTTCTGGAGGGCGTTCCGGCCGATATCGTCTCTCTTGGCCTTGCCCGTGACATCGATATGCTGGCCGCATCCGGGCTTTTAAAATCCGACTGGCAGAAGCAGTTTCCCTATAATTCCACACCATACAGAAGTACTATCGTGTTCCTCGTCCGCAAGGGAAATCCGCGGGGAATTCATGACTGGGGTGATCTGATCCGCGACGATGTGAAGGTCATCACGCCCAATCCGAAAACTTCCGGCGGCGCACGGTGGAATTATCTCGCGGCCTGGGGATGGGCACTGCACCGCAAGGATGGCTCGGAGGCCTCCGCAAAGGCCTATCTGAAGAAACTGTTTGCCCATGTTCCTGTGCTCGATACGGGTGCGCGCGGGGCGACCAACAGTTTCGTGCAGAGAGGTCTGGGGGACGTGCTGCTCGCCTGGGAAAATGAAGCCCTTCTTGCCGCACATGATCTGGGGCCGGATCAGTTTGATATCGTCGTGCCTTCCGTCAGCATCCTTGCGGAGCCCCCTGTGGCCCTGGTGGATCGTACGGTGGACGGCCGCGGAACGCGTCCTCTCGCGACGGATTACATCAGCTATCTTTTCTCGGCTGAAGGTCAGAATACCGGAGCGCGTCATTATTTCCGCCCGGCTGACCCGGCCATTGCCGCGAAATATGAGGATCGTTTCCCTAAAATCACGACGTTTGACATCGCCTCCCTCGGAGGATGGAAAACCGTTCACGCCCGGCACTTTGCTGCCGGGGGCATCTTCGATCAGATCAGCAGCTCATGATTTCTGCCGTTTTCGGCCGGATACGACGGGGCGATCCGCTGCCGGGCTTTGGCCTGTCTTTTGGGGTGACGGTCCTGTGGGTCGGTCTGCTCGTCATTCTGCCACTGACCGCGCTTGCGCTCAGGCCGTGGCATGATGGCGGCGGGGCCATGCTTGCCGCACTCACGGACGGTCGTACCCTCGCCTCCCTCAGAACGACGTTTTTCTGCGCCGCCGCCGCCGCTCTGCTGAATATACCGCTCGGCGTCGTCATCGCATGGTCCCTTGCCCGGACCCGCTTTCCCGGCTGCCGTATCGCGGATGCGCTGATCGATCTTCCCTTCGCCATC
Organism: Acetobacter sp. AN02; assembly: GCF_029759835.1. Classification (GTDB taxonomy): domain Bacteria; phylum Pseudomonadota; class Alphaproteobacteria; order Acetobacterales; family Acetobacteraceae; genus Acetobacter. The sequence goes on along the minus strand of NZ_JAJJND010000034.1, from coordinate 5,231 downwards.
CCGACGGCCGTGACCGGTATCACTCTCGCGACACTCTATGGCCCTCATGGCTGGCTTGGGCAGATATTCACCCTTGCCGGTCTGCGTATTGCCTATACCAAGGCCGGGATCGTTCTGGCTCTGATGTTCGTCGGACTGCCTTTCATCATCCGCAGCGTGGAGCCTGTTCTGCGCAACTTACCGGGAGATGCCGAGGAGGCCGCAACCCTTCTGGGTGCCAGCCCGTCGCAGATCGTCACGAAAATCGTCCTGCCGCCGCTTCTCCCGGCCGTCGTGACGGGTTTCGGCCTCGCATTCGCGCGCGGAATCGGCGAATACGGCTCCGTCATCTTCATCGCAGGCAATCGCCCCTGGGTCAGTGAGATCGCCCCGCTTCTGGTCGTCGTGCGTCTGCAGGAATTTGACTATGCCGGAGCCACCTCCGTCGCGCTGATCCTGCTTCTGACTTCATTCCTCTGCCTTGGCGCCGTTGCCGTGCTCAGGCGCAGGCTTGCCCGCATGACGGGTGAGGAGAATGCGGCATGAGCAGATCCTCATCCCGTCTGTCCGTGTGGGTACTGTCCGGCCTGACATGGGGGATCATCCTCGTGATGCTCATCCTGCCGCTCGTGCTGATATTTACGGAAGCCCTGCGCGACGGAATCTCCGCATCTCTCGCCAGTTTTTCCGATCCTGACGCACTTCAGGCGATCAGGCTGACGGTGGTCATGACAATCCTGTCCGTGATTATCAACACGTTCTGCGGCGTCATGGCCGCCTGGGCTCTGTCGCGTTACCGCTTTACGGGCCGGTCCGCGCTGATCACACTGATCGAACTCCCGATCAGTATTTCCCCCGTGGTTGCCGGTCTGGTCTGGCTGCTGCTGTTCGGGGCGCAGGGCTGGTGGGGCGATATCATGCTGCGTCTGGGCTTTCCGGTCGCGTTTGCCGCTCCGGGAATCCTGCTGGCAACCCTTTTCGTCACGTTCCCCTACGTCACGCGCACGCTGCTGCCTCTGATGGAGCAGCAGGGACGCATCTCGGAAGAAGCCGCCATGCTTCTCGGCGCCGGTTTCTGGCAGATCCTTTTTCGCGTGACGCTGCCTGAAGCCCGCTGGGCGCTGCTCTCCGGCATCCTTCTGACAACAGCGCGGGCCATGGGCGAATTCGGTGCCGTCTCGGTTGTCTCAGGACATATTCCCGGCATGACCGAAACCATGCCGCTGCACATCGAAACGCTGTATAACGGCTATCAGACCGTCGCAGCCTTCAGCATGGCCACCCTGCTGGCCCTGATGGCAATGGTAACGGTCGCGGCCCGCAGCGTTCTGGAAAAACAATCCGGGCAGAAAGAATCCTCGTCCGTGACATCAGGAGCGAAGGCCGTATGAGCGTGGAGATCGATACCCTCACCCGCAGGGTTCCCGGGCGCCACGGCGGACCGGAGCAGGTGCTGCTCAACGGCGTCTCTCTCAGCATCCCTGAAGGCGCGTTCGTCGCGCTCGTAGGTCCGTCAGGTGCGGGAAAAACCACGCTCCTGCGTGCGATCGCGGGGCTGGATACGTTCCAGTCCGGCCATGTCCTTGTCGGAGGTCGCGCCCTCGACACACTCCCCCCGCGGGAGCGCGGTGTGGGCTTTGTGTTCCAGAACTATGCGCTTTTCGGTCATATGACCGTCGCTAAAAATATTTCCTTCGGTCTCAATGTCATGCCGCGCGGCCAGCGCCCCTCAGCAGAAGACATCAATACCCGCGTGGAAGAGCTGCTGGCGCTGATTGAACTGCCCGCGCTTGGCGGGGCCTATCCGCGGCAGATATCCGGCGGCCAGCGCCAGCGTGTCGCACTGGCCCGCGCCCTTGCAACGCGACCCTCCCTCCTGCTCCTCGATGAGCCGTTCGGTGCACTGGATCCGGTTGTCCGCCGGCGCGTCCGTGCCTGGGTCCGCAGCCTGCACGACAAGCTCGGTCTGACCTCCCTTCTGGTTACGCATGACCATGAGGAGGCGCTGGATGTGGCCGATATTCTGGTTGTGATGCAGAATGGAAACGTCGTGCAGACGGGAGATGCGGACACGCTGGAACGTTTTCCGCAGACCTCTTTCGTCATGGATTTTCTCGGAGAGACCATTCGCTTTTCCGGAAAATGCCAGAATATCAACGGCACCATGACTTTCCTGCCTGATGAGGAAAATATCCTCCCCTTCCCGCTCGATGTGCCCGAAGGACAGGCCGAAGCCATTCTGCGCCCCTGGGAAATCCGTCTTCTGGCCGGACAGGGAAGCGCCGCCTCCCGCGTTCTGGGCCATCGCTCGGGTCTTGCGCGGCTTGAAGTCCGGTTGTCAGGAAGCGAAAGCGGCCGGGTCATCGAGATTCTGTCGGCAAGGCGGGAGGATGAGACAATCGAGGGCGCCGCTCTCGATATCAGCGCCGCCCGCGTATTCCGTGATGACCTGCTGCTGAAGGCACCTGCGGGCTGACCTGACGATCCCGTAAAATTCTACGCTGTTTATATGTTGTTTTATCTCCGAGCGTGGAATATATTCCCGGCTGACCTCGCCGCCGGGAATATTCCCTTGCGTGAGGGGATAACGATCTGAAGGACGAATTCTGGCCGTGGATATCAGAAGCAACCGGCGTGATGCAGATGGCGAGAGTGTAATTACCGCCAATCGGCTTCTTGATGGTATTGTCGTCTGGCGGGACGCATCCGGTGCCTGGCGGGAGTGTATCTCCGATGCCGCCCGCGTGCCCAACGCCGAAGTCGAGTCCCTTCTCGGCAGCCTGCGGAATGATACCCAGGCAGAGGGTCTGGTCGGTATCTACGGCGTGCAGCTCGACAGCAGCGCGGACGATACGGTTCCCCTGACGGCGCGCGAGAAGATCCGTGCTTTCGGTCCGTCGGTTCATCCGGAATTCAGCCCCGGGACATCCCGGGAAGGAGCAGTCAGTCATGGCTGAGATACAACCCGTCGGTCACTACAATTATGATGAAGTGGACCGCACCTTTCTGCAGGAACGCATCGCGGAATTCACCGATCAGGTAAACCGGAGAATTTCCGGAGCCCTGACGGAAGACGAATTCAAGCCTCTTCGTCTGATGAACGGCCTGTACCTGCAGCTTCACGCCTATATGCTGCGCGTCGCCGTCCCTTATGGCACCCTCGACTCCCGCCAGGTCCGTGCGCTTGCCCGCATCGCCCGGGAATACGATCGTGACTACGGCCATTTCACAACGCGTCAGAATATCCAGTTCAACTGGATACGTCTGGAAGACACGCCTGCGATCCTTTCCCTGCTGGCGGAAGTGGATATGCACGCGCTTCAGACGAGCGGGAACTGCATCCGTAACATCACCTCGGATGAGTTCGCCGGTGCCGCTGCAGACGAACTTCTCGACCCGCGCGTTCACGCCGAAATCCTTCGTCAGTGGTCCACACGCCATCCGGAATTCACGTTTCTTCCGCGTAAATTCAAGATTGCGATTTCCGGAAGCCCGAATGATCGTGCGGCCGTACGCTTCCACGATATCGGACTGCTTGCAAAACCCGGTCAGGACGGACGGCCCGTGTTTGAAGTCTGGGTCGGCGGTGGTCTGGGTCGTACGCCCATAGTCGGCACACTTCTGAGAGATGACCTTCCTGAAGAGGATCTGATTGCCTATCTGGAGGCAATCCTGCGCGTCTATAATGAATATGGTCGCCGGGATAATCTCTACAAAGCGCGTATCAAGATTCTTGTGCAGGCGCTTGGTGCCAAGGCTTTTCTTGAAAAGGTCAATGCTGAATTCGAGATGATGGATCGGAAGAAATACCATCTTGATCCCGGAATCGTCGCAGGTATTCGCAGCCGGTTTGCAGATCCTGTTTTTGAGACACTTTCCGGTGCGGAAGATATTCTGAAGGCAGATCAGGAAAAGAATGCGGAATTCAATGCCTGGGTCAGTACGAATACGCATACGCACAAAATTCCCGGCTATATTTCTGTCATCGTGTCGCTCAAGCCCGCGGGAGGTATTCCCGGCGATGCCACATCCGCACAGATCGACACACTGGCTGAACTGGCTGATGAGTTCAGCTTCAGCGAGCTGCGTATCTCGCATCTGCAGAATGTGGTCCTAGCTCATGTCCGGCAGGACCAGCTTTTTGCGCTGTGGGAGCGTCTGAAATCGGCTGACCTTGCAACAGCCAATGCTGGTTTTATCACCGATATCGTCGCCTGCCCGGGGCTGGATTACTGCGCTCTTGCAAATGCACGTGCCATTCCGATTGCGCAGAAACTCAGCAGTCGTTTCTCCAGCCCTGATCTCCAGCGCGAAATCGGTCATCTGCGTCTGAATATTTCTGGCTGCATCAATGCCTGCGGACATCACCATGCTGCCAATATAGGAATACTTGGCGTCGACAAACGTGGTGAGGAAGCCTATCAGATCACGCTTGGCGGTTCTGCCGAGGCAGATGCCTCCGTTGGCCAGATCCTTGGTCCGGCCATGAGCGAAGACGATACGGTTGATGCTGTTGCACGTCTGATTGATCTGTATTGCGTAAAAAGAGAACCCGGCGAACGGTTCCTCGACACCTACAGACGTGTCGGGACCGCTGCATTTAAGGAAGCTGCCTATGCCCCTGCTTGAGCACGGCCGGATCACGGAAGATCGCTGGCAGACAGCGGATGAAGAAACGACAGTAACGGGCAGTTCGCCGGTTATTGTTCCGCTGGCGCGTCTGGAGGAGGTCATTGGCCAGACTGATCAGGAACTTGGTGTCCAGCTGCCGCCTGATGCCCAGATCGAGATTCTGAGTCCGTTTCTTGAGCGCCTCTCTCTGGTTGCAATTAAATTTCCGATTTTCCGCGATGGACGGGCCTTTTCTCAGGCCAGAGCCCTGCGCGAACATCTTAAATTTAAAGGAGAAATCAGGGTGACCGGCCATATCCTGCCGGACCAGTATGATCTTCTTCTGCGCTGTGGCGTGACGACCGTAGAAATCCCGGAAGGAGCAGATGTCGGTGCCTGGCAGACTGCCATGGCAAGATATGCCGTAGCAACGCAGCCATCTGTTCTCGGTGAGAAAAAGCAGGGCTTCGGCCTGCGTCGTTTCGTATAAGACGAGAAAATCCTACGGCGTGTCGTCAGTTAAGGGCTGCTCGTGTGCCGTGAGTGTTGTACTTTCCGGCTTCCTGTGCTGACTGTTTTCCCAGTTTTTGGGGAGACAGACAGATGCGGCGTTACGGTTTACGCGACGATCAGTGTGAACG
>NZ_JAJJND010000033.1 GCF_029759835.1 Acetobacter sp. AN02 | reverse complement strand
AGACGGATACGGTTTGCGTGCAGTATTCATCCATCCGTTCTGAAACACTCACGCACGAAAGTACATAACACTCTCTACGAGAAGGATGAGGACAAATATTCAGACACCTATGCCAAAACCGACGCCCAGACGCTCGGAGAAGTCGGGCAGTTCAGGAAAATCGCCCCGGAAATCAAAACGGCAGACGATCTGCTGAACAACTACAAGGCCCTGACCGTCGTACTGGGTGCCTATAACCTCGGATCGCTCCAGAACTCCCGCGCTCTCGTAAAGGCTCTCATGACGCAGGACCCGACCTCAGACACGTCGGTTGCCGCAAAGTCAAAAAACCCGACCTGGATCGCATTCGCCAAGGACTTCTCGGCCTGGCAGGGAACGTCATCCTCCACATCAGCCGCGGATCAGCCCTTCGGAACCGCAGATAAAATCAGCGCCATCATCACGAAATTCCAGAAAAATCAGTTTGAGGACTCGCTGAACGAAGACGATTCCGGCGTCGGAAACGCTCTGTATTTCACACGGACCATGACAGACTCGATGAATCTGACGAACATCATGGGCGATACAAAACTCCTGAAGGTCGTGGAAACCGTCTCCGGCTTCGATCCGACCACGTTCGGCGCCCTGAGCTACGATCAGCAGGTCCGGATGCTCAGTAAGGTCGTCAAGACATCAGACTTCTCAACTCCGGAGAAGATCAAACAATACGCGGAACGCTACCTCGCCATGCTGCAGATCAATCCGCAGCCCTCATCCAAACCGGCAACCATGCTCTCGCTCTACGGCGCGGACGGCTCCTCAAACAGCATCCTCAGCCTGTTCGGGGATTCCTCAGGATCGTCATCCCTGGTCTCCGCCCTGTTCTGAGAAACAGACTTTGAAGTTTCCGGGAATATGACGTACGAGTGCCCTGCGCTCCCGTGCAGGGCATAGAAAGGATACGTCATTGACCCAGGCCGGCTCTCACAGTCTCGATCCGGACGAAACGGAACTCGCCGATCTCCGTGCGCTGGGACACAGAATGCTGGACGATATGTTCGACAGCGTCATGTCCCTGCGCGACGGACCCGTCTGGCAGTCCCTCCCGGACGAAATCCGCTCTGAAATCCGTACGCAGCCCTGCCCGGAGCAGGGACATGACCCGAAAGAACTCTACAGCCGCTTTACCAGCCACATCCTGCCCTATGCCGTCGGAAACCGTCATCCCGGCTTCATGGGCTGGGTCCATGGCGGCGGAACACTGCAGGGTATGCTGGCGGAAATGCTGGCCGCAGGCCTGAATGCCAATCTCGGCGGACGGGATCAGGCACCGGTGGAACTGGAACGCACAGTCCTGCGCTGGACAGCACAGATGGCAGGCCTCCCGGAAGACAGCTCCGGTGTCCTCGTCACCGGCTCGTCGATGGCTAATTTCATCGCTATCCTCACCGCCACGCGCGCCGTCAGCAACGGAGCGGATATCCGCAGATCAGGTCTGAACGGACGCCCGCTGACAGGATACGCCGCCGTCACCGCCCATGGCTGTATCTCGCGCGGCTTTGATATGGCAGGCCTCGGAACGGAAGCGCTGCGTCTTATCCCCGCAGATGAAAACTTTCGGATGGATACGCAGAAACTGCGTGCTGCCATCCGGGAAGACCGCGCCGCAGGCAGAGAGCCCTTCATGCTGACCGGCAGCGCAGGAACCGTCGATACAGGCTCCATCGATCCGCTGAACGAACTGGCAGATATCGCGAAAGAGGAAAATCTCTGGTTCCACGTGGACGGAGCCTTCGGCGCCCTGGCCAGACTTTCTCCCGATCTCGCCCCGATGCTCGCAGGAATCGAACGGGCAGACAGCCTCGCGCTCGATTTCCACAAATGGGGACAGGTGCCCTACGACGCAGGCTGCATCATCATCCGGGACGCAATACAGCACCGCGCAACCTTCGCACAGAACCTGGCCTATCTCTCACGGGAAACACGCGGCCTCGCCGCCGGATCTCCCTGGTTCTGCGATTTCGGACCCGACCTCTCCCGTGGTTTCCGTGCCCTGAAAGTCTGGATGACACTGGCAACCTTCGGAACAGAACGCCTGGGGCAGATGGTCTCGGGATGCTGCGCCGTCGCCCGCCACCTCGCAGACCGGATCAGACAGGAGCCGGAACTGGAACTGCTGGCCCCGGTCACGCTCAACATCGTCTGCTTCCGCGTCCGGGCGCCCGACGCCCTTTCCGATGAACTCAACAGCGAACTGGTGCGAGATATCCAGGAAAGCGGCGTCGCAGCCCCTTCGGCAACAACCATCAACGGCCGCCGCGCCATCCGCTGCGCCATCGTCAATCACAGGACAACAGAAGCGGATACGGACCGCTTTATGGATGCACTCCTGAAAAGGGCAGGGGAACGCTCAGCGCGCTGAGCGTCCTTTCCCCCGGGCTGTCTGCTCATCAAACAGATCAGACAGCTCCTGCATCATCGTCCCGCCCAGCTCCTCAGGATCGGAAATCGTAACGGCCCGGCGATAGTACCGGGTCACGTCATGCCCGATGCCAATCGCCACAAGCTCAATGCTCCGCTTGCTCTCAAGCCAGCCGATCACCTCGCGCAGGTGATCCTCAAGATAGGACGCCGGATTAACCGACAGCGTGCTGTCATCCACCGGCGCACCATCGGAAATCACCATCAGAATACGCCGCTGCTCAGGCCGGGACCGCAGACGCCGGTAAGCCCAGAGCAGAGCCTCACCGTCGATGTTCTCCTTCAGAAGCCCCTCGCGCAGCATCAGACCAAGATTCTGCTTCGCCCGCCGCCAGGGCGTATCCGCAGCCTTGTAAATAATATGCCGCAGATCATTCAGCCGCCCCGGAGAGGGGGGCTTGCCCGCCTGAACCCATTTCTCACGGGACTGACCACCCTTCCAGGCTCGCGTCGTAAAGCCCAGAATCTCAACCTTCACGCCACAGCGCTCCAGTGTCCGGGCCAGAATATCCCCGCACATCGCTGCAACGGAAATAGGACGCCCGCGCATCGAACCGGAATTATCCAGCAGAAGCGTCACAACCGTATCCCGGAAATCCGTCTCACGCTCACGCTTATACGACAGGGACAGAAGCGGATTGGCCACGATTCTGGCCAGACGGCTGGCATCCAGAATGCCTTCCTCAAGATCGAAATCCCACCCACGGGTCTGCTGCGCCTGAAGCTTGCGCTGAAGCCTGTTGGCCAGACGGGAAATCACCCCCTGCATCCGGGAAAGATGAATATCCAGCTGCTGCCTCAGCCGCGCCATCTCCTCCGGCTCACACAGATCCTCAGCCGGCGTCTCCTCGTCATAATCCTCAGTCCAGGCACGATAGGCCGAAACAGGCTCATCCCCGCGAACCTTGTCATCCCCGCGCTGTCCGGAAGGACGCCCGTCGCCCTCCTGAGCCTCCTCCTCGGCCGCCTGCTCGGAAGACTGATCCGGATCTCCCGTCTCGCCCATGCCATCCATAAGCTGCGGATCGGTAACTGCCTCCTGCTCCTCCTGCGGAACCTCCTGCTCGTCAGACTCAGGCTGCTCCTCATCCGGAAGCCCGGGATCAGCCGCATCACCGGCATCCGTCCCGTCATCCGCTTGCTCAGCCGTCTCCGTCTCAGCCTCGGTCAGCTCACACGCCGTCAGAAGCCGCCGCGTAATCCGCGCAAACTCCGTCTGATCGGGCAGGGACGCAGGAAGATCACTCAGCGCCGCCCGCGCCTCCTCCGGAAGGGTCTGCTCCCACTGCGCCAGAATATCACGCACACCCTCAGGCGCAGGAACACCCGTCAGCCGCTCCCGCGCCAGAACATGCAGGGCCAGAGGCACCGGAACCTCGGAAGGAGACGCCACATGCTCCAGACCGGACTCCCCGATCATCTCCTCAAACCGCGCCTGAAGATTGGCCGCAACACCCAGCATGTGCCGCGATCCCAGAACCTCCACACGCGCCTGCTCCAGCGCGTCATAAGCCGAACGCGCCGGAACCTCCGCAGGAACCCGCGCCTGATGAATATCCGGATCATGATGCCGGATACGCAGCGCCTGAGCATCCGCAGCCGCCCGGATCTGCGTCATCTCCTCCGGCGTCACATGCCGTGAAGGCTGGGGAAGGCGGATCGTATTCCCATGAGCCGTCGCATCAGCCCCGGCCGGAATCCCCGTATGGAACGTAACCTCCGTATCCCCGCGACCGCCAAGCGCACGCGACGCACCGATCGTCGCACGGCGGAACGCCTCAGACTGCGCGGCAGCCTCGGCACGGGAAGCGGCACGACTGCCGTTGCGAGGATTTCCGCTCATCAGACAGACCTTACTTCAGACCCTGCTTCCCGAACGGGTTGGTGTTGAAGCAGCGCTGATAATACTCAGCAACGGTGGACCGCTCGGCCTCATCACACTTGTTGAGGAACGTCACCCGGAACGCATAGGCCAGATCGTTGAAAATCTTCTCGTTCTCCGCCCAGGCAATCACCGTGCGCGGAGACATGACCGTGGACAGATCCCCCGCCATGAAGCCCGAACGCGTCAGACCGGCCAGAGCAACCATGCTCTCAACCTTCCGGCGCAGAGCCTCATCCTTCGGATCAAGCTTCATCTTGGACATGATGATCCCGACCTCCTGAGCCGCAGGCAGATAATTCAGGGAGGTCACGATGTTCCAGCGATCCATCTGCCCCTGATTGATCTGCTGCGTCCCGTGATAAAGCCCCGTCGTATCGCCAAGACCGATCGTGTTGGCCGTCGCGAACAGACGGAAAAAGGGATTCGGACGGATGACACGGTTCTGATCCAGAAGCGTCAGATAGCCCTCGGTCTCCAGAACACGCTGGATCACGAACATCACATCCGGACGGCCCGCATCATACTCATCAAAAATCAGGGCACAGGGATTCTGCAGACACCACGGCAGAAGCCCCTCACGGAACTCCGTCACCTGCTGCCCGTCCCGGACAACGATCGCATCCTTGCCGATCAGATCAATACGCGAAATATGACTGTCGAGATTGATCCGCACGCAGGGCCAGTTCAGCCGGGCCGCAATCTGCTCGATATGAGACGACTTGCCGGTCCCGTGAAACCCCTGAACCATCACACGGCGATTGAACGTAAACCCCGCCAGAATGGCAATCGTGGTGTCATGATCGAACTGATAGGACGGGTCCTGCTCAGGCACATGATCCGTCCTCACGGAATAGGCCGGAACGATCAGATCACTGTCGATCCCGAAAACCTCCCGGGCGGAAACAGCCTTGTCCGGCTCGGAAATCGCGGAAATGGGAGGGAGTTCAGATGTCTGCGGGGTCATTCTCAATCCGTCCGGAAAAATCAGGCCGTCTGTTTCAGGCCAGGGTCTGCCTGCGTCGTAAAATGAACACGCAGGGCGGTATAGGCAACATTTATGAGCTTCAGACGCTCCTCAGCCTCCCGGCTGCCATGATTGGCATCAGGATGATGCTGCTTCGCCAGCGTTTTATAACGCGCTTTCACATCTTCGAAAGAGACCGGCCAGTCCAGCCCCATCGTCCGCAACGGCTCACGCAGCGGCTCCGGAGCACGATGGGCGGCCTCCCGCGCCTTCTTCTTCCGCTGCGCCCGGGCCCGGGCAGAGGAATTCAGAATATCGAGAGGATCAAGAACATCCTCCTCCCGGAACGCCTGACGCCCGACATGCCCCAGCTTCCAGGAAGGACGATCCCAGGACGTGTCCGCACGAAGCTGCGCCTCAATCTGCCCCGGAGACATGCCCTTGTAATAATCCCACCTCGCATTGTACTCCCGCACATGCTCAAGGCAGAACCAGTAATACTCATTCAGCGACGTGCGTGACCGCGGCGCGCGATAGCCCGCCGATTCCGTACAGCCCTCCCTGTCACAGCACCTCTCAGGCGCATCCGGGTCAGGCGCGAAAGCGCGATGTCGAGTGTTCCGTCTTGCCATGATGATGTTATGTGTTCCTACAGGCAGGGCGTGCAAGCCCGGAGAACGCAGCCGCGTTCTTTTCACACACCAGGGCAGGCAGGATCATGACAGCCGGAATCCGCGCAGAACGCATGAACAGACAGCTCACAGAGCATCTGAAACCGCAGTCAGTCACCATAAAGGACGACAGCGCACGCCACGCACACCACGCCCCCATGACGCGCGGACCCGACGCAGGCGCCTCGGAGACACATTTTAACATGACGATCGTCAGCCCCGCCTTCGAAGGCATGACACGCATCGCCCGCTCGAAAATGGTCCATGCCCTGCTGGCAGAGGAATTCGCAACCGGACTGCACGCCCTCTCGCTCACGCTGCGCACCCCCGAAGAAGCAGCCCGCGGATGAAACGGACCCGGCTCTCCGCACGCCTCGTCCTGGGGACCGCCGCACTGGCCCTCAGCGCATGCGCACAGCCAGGCAGCCTCGGATCACTCCCGCCCGCGGAAAGAGCCGCGGCAGAGCGCGTCCAGACCAGCCTGAACAGCATCACATCCCTCAGCCGCGGCTTCACACAGACATGGCCCGGAGGCGGGACGGGCAGGGGCGTCATGGACTACACCCCCGGCCACCTCCACCTCAGCTACACCTGGCCACAGGGAACGGACCTGCAGGCCGGAGACGGGAAACTGACCTTCAGAGACGGAACAAACGGCTCCGTCACACATATGGGGCTGAGCAGAAACCCGCTCGGCCTGCTCCTGACAACACCGATCCGCCTGTCAGGCCCGGTCACCGTCACATCCGTGCTGCAAAGCCCCGGAGCGCTCCAGATCTCTCTCGCACGCTCGGCCATGCTTTCGGAAGGCCTGCTCACACTCCGCTTTGCGGATAACGGACAGACCCTCTCTCTGAGCGGCATCGAAGTCGTCGATGAACGTCAGCACCACATCAGCCTGGCCCTGGACCCGTAACCCTGATCCCCGAAAGGGATCAGAACCCCGTCACAACATGCGGCACATAATGCCGCTCCAGCTCCGCAATCTCCTCAGAGGTCAGACGAAGCTCCAGAGCCGCCACCGCATCATCCAGATGCCCCGCCCGGGAAGCCCCGACAATCGGTGCTGAAACCCCGGATTTCGCCAGAATCCAGGCCAGCGCAACCTGGGCCATCGGCACACCGCGCGCCTTCGCAACAGCCTCCACAGCCGCGATAACCTTCCCGTCAGCCTCTTCCGTCGCCTCATAGAGAGACTTGCCGTACGTATCGCTCTCGCTGCGCTTCGTCTGCGTGCCGGGGCTGCGCGTCAGACGACCACGCGCCAGAGGACTCCACGGAAGCAGTCCAACCCCCTGATCCAGACACAGCGGGATCATCTCCCGCTCTTCCTCGCGATACAGAAGATTGACGTAGTTCTGCATGGTCACGAACCGCGTCCAGCCATTCTCCCGCGCCACAGCCTGAGCCTTGGAAAATTGCCACGCAGCCATGGAGGACGCGCCGATGTAACGGGCCTTGCCAGCCTTCACCACATCATGCAGCGCTTCCATCGTCTCCTCCACAGGCGTGGACGGATCCCAGCGGTGGATCTGATAAAGATCAACATAATCAACGCCCAGCCGCGAAAGACTGGCGTCAATCTCCGTCATGATCGCCTTGCGCGACAGCCCCCTGCGATTCGGACCCGTCGGCGCATTACCAGCCCCCTCGGGAAAGAAAACCTTGGTGGCAATCACAACCTCATCCCGCCGGGTAAACTCTTTAAGCAGCCGCCCGACAATCTTCTCGGACGTCCCGGCGGAATAGCTGTTCGCCGTGTCAAAGAAATTGATGCCGCTCTCAACCGCATGGCGGATGATCGGACGACTGGCTTCCTCATCAAGCGTCCAGGAATGAGCCCCCTCAGAAGGCTCGCCATACGTCATGCACCCGAGGCACAGACGGGAAATATCAAGCCCTGTGGAGCCGAGTTTCGTATGATCCATTTCTCGCTGACCTTTCATCAGGGCCGGGCAGACACTACCGGGAAAACCCCGCAGGGCCCGGCAGCAGTCACAGGCCTCCGGCCATCCGCTCATGAGCGCAGTCACACAGCCGCAGAAAACAGACCTGCAGTCTATCCGGATATACGCCGCAGCACACACACGGAAAACTGAACGCCAGAGCAGAAAATAGGGGGAAAAACGTGGCGCGCCCTGCTGGATTCGAACCAGCGACCCACAGCTTAGAAGGCTGTTGCTCTATCCAACTGAGCTAAGGGCGCGCAGGAGAAACAGAACCCGTCAGTGGGTCCAGTTCATGATACGACCCGCCGCAAAATTATCCGCATAGACCTTGGGCTTGCGAATACGCAGAGCAGGCTGCTCCACAACATGCGGAATGGAATATTTTTCCGCATAAGCCACGGCAGACTCACAGGACGGAAATTTCAGACGGATCTGGGACTGCGTATCAGCGCTGCCGGTCCAGCCCATCAGAGGCTCCTGATGGCGCTGCGCGGACTGCCCGTAATCCAGAATCCAGGTGTGAGTCCCCGCAAGACCAGACTGCCCGGCCGGTTTCGCCTGCCTGTAAATCCGTGCCTGCACAGTAACCCTCCGATAACCGGTTCCGCATCACACATACCACAGGAAAGGAAAATCCCGGGTAAAGAATACGACACAGCCTCAATTCAATGGTCGGGGAGCCCGGATTCGAACCGGGGGCCTCATGTACCCAAAACACGCGCGCTACCAGGCTGCGCCACACCCCGACTGGCGCGGAAATTAAGTCTCCCGCGAGCGGCTTGCAACCCCTGAAATGGTAAAAGCCTCGCGAAGCCGCCCGCCCGCTTCCTCAAGACACGCAGCCGCCCGTGCGGGCGTCAGTCCGCTGACCACCAGAATCGCCGGTTTGATGCGGTAATCCGTCTGCCCCAGCGCATCGGATGCCACATCCTCCGCACATCCCGTCAGGACACAGACCATCCGAATCGCACGCTGCCGCAGCTTCTCGTTGCGCGCCCGCATGTCCACCATCCGCCCGCGCCACACACGGCCAAGCCCGGTCATCAGAGCCGTGGAAAGCAGATTGAGAACAACCTTCTGAGCCGTGCCCGCCTTCATCCTGGTCGAGCCCGCAACCGGCTCCGATCCCGTCAGAACCGTCACCGGATGATCCGTAACCTCCAGCAGTGGAGCCGCAGGAGAATTCACCACCCCGATCGTCAGCGCACCAAGCCGCCGGGCCTCCTCAAGACAGCCGATCGTAAACGGCGTCCGCCCGCTGGCCGCCACCCCGATCACCACATCCTGGGAGCGTATCCCCGCCGCCCTGACCGCATCCTGCCCGGCAGCACGATCATCCTCCGCATTTTCAACCGCCCGTGTCAGTGCCTGAGGACCACCGGCAATCAGATACACAACCCGCTCGGCAGGCCAGTCAAAGGTCGGCTCAAGCTCGGCCCCGTCCTGGGTACCAAGCCGGGCAGAACTTCCGGCCCCGGCATAAACCAGACTCCCCCCCGCCTGCAGACGCGGCAAAGCCGCCTCAACCGCCAGGGCAAGAGAGGGCAGGGCAGGGCCGATCGCCGCCACAGCAGCAAGCTGAGACTGCCACAAAGCCCCGAGCTGGGCCGCAACAGGCCAGGAATCAAGCGACTCGAAAACAGGATCAGCCGCCTCGGTGGCCGGAAGAGACACAGGAGAATCAGATGACGTCATCACGCGTCACTCCGCCGCAGGCAGAGGCTTCTTCGCAAGCGGCGGCACAAACAGCGGCGCCGTGTCCCAGGGAAACAGAACCCAGGTGTCCTGAGCCACCTCAACCACAAACCGGTCCGTCAGCGGCTTGCCAGCAGGCTTGGCGTAAAGACACGCGAAATACGCCTTCGGAAGCCGCGCCCGGACAGCCTTCGCCGTCACGCCGGAATCCACCAGATCATCAATGATCAGAAACCCCTCGCCATCACCGGCAGCCTCAGGCTGCTTGATGATCATCGGCTCGCTGCGGTCCTCTTCATCATAGGTGACGACAGACATGCACTCGATCAGACGGCAGTCCAGCTCGCGCGCAATGATCGCGGCAGGAATAAGCCCGCCACGGGTAATCGCGACAATCCCCCGGAACGGACCCGTCTTCATCAGCTCCTCGGCAAGAAGACGGGCATCACGATGAAGCTGATCCCATGTAACGGTAGCATAATTCACGGCCATGACGCGGCAGCTCCCCTGACAGCACAGACAGACAGGCTGCTTGTGGCGCGACAGACCCCGCCTTGCAACACCGGAACGAACCCGACCTCAGAGAGACGTGTCCTTGTGGTCGTCATCGTCGTCATCATGATCGTCGTCATGCTTCGGATGATCAGTCCCGGCCGTCCTGCCGTCCTTCACGACAATCTCACCCAGACCATCAACCGTTTTCACAAGAGAGGCAGGCCTGCGCGTCAGAATCACGGACCCGGCCCCGTCAATCGATACAACCGCATTGCCCGACGGTCCCGCCTTCACGGACCCGGCCCCATCAATCGCAACACTCAGATCAGTAACCGCCATTGATGCCAGATCAACCGATCCGGCCCCGTCAATCTCCACGGAAACCTTCCCGGCCCTGCCATGCCCCTTCACATCACCTGCACCGTTGATGTTCAGGCTCAGCTTCTCATGATTAAAATCCTGCAGTTCCAGACTGCCCGTGCCATTAAGGGAAAGTCCCGTCAGGGCAGGGGCCGTCACCGTCACAATGACATTGCGGGCGTGACTATGCGCCAGCAGCTTACCCAGCCAGCCCGGATCACTGCCATCCGTCTTGAGATCACTGCCCTCCAGAATGATATGCTCCGTCAGAGCCTTCGGCCCGATCACGGAAATCGACGGCCTGTCCCCCTGACGCACGATAATCCGCGCAGCCAGACTGAACGTGAGGTGATCCCCGCCGCCCCACGGAATATCGCGGCTCACGCGCGGACCGGACTCCACGGAACCATGGCCCTCCCCGACAGGCCACATCACATGCGCAATCCCCGGCATCACAGGCCCGCGCAGATCCGCAAGGACGAAGCAGGAAACGGAGACGGCCGCACAGCCGGAAGCAAAAAGAACAAGACCCCGGATCATGTGAGTTCCTCCCCGGTCAGGAAACGGCGGGGGCAACGACACGATAATGTGTCCGCCCGAACCGGATCAGAAGATTGATGGTCAGAACCGTGACGAGAACGCACAGCGTGGCAACAGCAGCCCCACCGCTCGCAAGACCAAGGCTCATAAGCACGCCCTGCAGCCAGTCCCCCTGCACCGGAGACAGACTCATGACCGCCAGAGGCAGAAGCAGAGTCCCGGCCAGACACACCACAAAAGCCACAAGAAACAGCCCCAGAATAATGGCGCCGCCGGACAGCAGGAACGGAAGCACGATCAGAATATCAACCGCAACCAGCCCGATAATTCCGAACACGGCACGTATCGCCGCAGAAGGCCCCGGCGTGCTCTTCCACTGACGGACCCCGTCCTCAGCCCGAATCTCCCGCGCCAGGCGCTCCGGATCCCCCAGACTGGCCGCAATATCAGCCTCGGAATGCCCTGCAGCCAGCCCGGCATCAAAATGCGCGGCATATTCCGCAACCGTGTCCTCAATCACCTCAGAAGGAAGCCCTCGGAGCCCGGTCCGAAGCCTGTCGAGAAATATCTGTCTGCCTGTCATGTTCATAACCGGAAACCTCAGTGTGGCCAGCAACCGGACCGCGCTCTACTCGGATCGTTTAACAATAAGAGGAAAGGGAACCCCTCTACCGTCAGGAGGTTTCCCGGAATCCGGCGGCCTGAGAATGGCCGTAACCGCCACGGAAAACCCTTCCCAGGCCTCCCGCTGGACGTCCAGGCTCACCCGCCCGGCCTCCGTCAGCGTGTAATACTTGCGGGGAGGACCGGAGGACGACTCAACAAAATAGGTCGAGACCAGCCCCTCCTTCTGCATCCTGCGCATCAGGGGATAGATCGTTCCCTCTCCCATCCCGATCGCGTCGGAAAGACGGCTGGCAATGTCATAGCCATAGGAATCCGACTGAGAGAGAACAGCCAGAACACAAAGTTCCAGAACGCCTTTCTTGAACTGAACAAGATTCGGATCCACGGATTTTCCAGTCGGGAGACATCTCCCGGTTATCTGTGCAGTAACAGAATAAATATACAATGGTTCCTTTTATTGCAGGGTAGTGGTTTATAATTTTTTGCAGACACGCTTCGTAACCGCTATCCCGTGTATCCGTACCGGAAAAGTGCTGAACAGGGAGTGCCCGCACATGATCCCCGAGACCCAAGGCGTGGCCTCTCTCTCATCCATCCCGGGCTTCCGGTTCTGTATCGGCGGGCGCACGCTCTCGGCCTTTGCATCCCAGATCCAGGCCGTCGCGGTGGGCTGGCAGATATATGCCCTCACACACAGCACCGCAGCGCTGGGCTTCGTCGGACTCGCGCAGTTCCTCCCCATGGTCGCGCTCGTCTTTCCCGCCGGACACGTCGCAGACCAGTTCAGCCGTCGTCGCATCGTCATCACCGCTCAGATCGTGGAAATGATCTGCGCAGTCATCCTCGCCATCACCTCATACGAGCACATGCTGGGGGCAGGGGGCATCTATCTCGCAGTCATGATGTTCGGCGTCTGCCGCTCCTTTGAAATGCCCGCACAGCAAACCTTCCTGCCAACCCTCGTGCCCGCATCCCTCTTCCCCAAAGCCACGGCAATCTCGTCCTCGATGTTCCAGACCGCCCTGGTCGCAGGCCCTTCGCTCGGCGGACTGCTCTACGGCTTCGGCGCCGATTTCTGCTATGCCATCTGTGCCGCAGGCTTCGCACTCGCCGCATGCTCAGCCTTCATGCTCCCGCTCAGAGGACAGGGCACAGGCAAGGCCCGCCAGCCCATGACACTGCAGAGCGTCTTCGGCGGCATCGACTTCCTCAGAAAACAGCCCGCCATGCTCGGCGCCATCTCGCTGGACCTGTTCGCCGTCCTCCTCGGCGGCGCCACAGCCATGCTCCCGGCCTATGCCGGAGATATCCTGCATGCCGGTCCTGTCGGCCTCGGCCTGCTCAGGGCCGCCCCTGCAATGGGCGCCGTCGCCATGGCCGGGGTGCTGTCCGTGTGGCAGATCAAAAGACATGCCGGGATGAAAATGTTCATCTCCGTCTATATCTTCGGCCTCGCAACCATCGTCTTCGCAGTGTCCACCTCGGTCTTCGTCTCCGTCATCGCGCTTGCGATCCTGGGCGCGGCAGACGTCATCAGCGTGATGGTGCGCGGCGCCCTGGTCCAGCTCCGCACCCCGGACTCCATGCGCGGCCGCGTCTCGGCCGTGAACATGCTGTTCATCGGCTCCTCCAATCAGCTGGGCGAGTTCGAAAGCGGAATGCTCGCAACAGCCATCGGAACGGTCCCCTCCGTCGTCGCAGGCGGCGTCGGAACCCTGATCGTCGCCGCCGTGTGGATGAAATTCTTCCCGCAGCTTCGGGACCTCGACAGGCTCGATGACATCACCCCCGCCGATGCCTGAAGCCACCCCCTCAAAAGGCACCAGACCCGTAAGCGCTGTCCTCGCGGTCCTGCAGCGCCCCGGGGACGGACATTTCCTCCTCGTCCGGCGCGCAAAGGAGCCGGACAGAGGGCTGTGGGGCTTCCCCGGCGGTAAAATCGAATCCGGAGAGACATTCGCAGACGCCGCCATCCGCGAACTCCGGGAAGAAACCGGTGCAGAGGCCACGGCCACCGGCCTGCTCAGCGCCTTCGACAGCATCCACCTTACAGAAAGCGGAGACGTGCAGTTTCACTACGTCGTCCTCGTCATAACCTGCACACCCGTTCCGGACAGCTCAGCTACGATCCGCGCCGCAGACGACGCGCTCGAAGCCGCATGGTTCTCCCTCGGACAGATCAGACAGCTCGGAAATAAAGCCAGCATCCGCCTCGCAGCGCTTGCAGACAAAGCAGACAGAAGCCGACACACGGATCAGGCCGGACTCCTTGCGCTGTACCCGCCGGTTCTTTAATCGCCGGAGAATGAACACCACGCCGCAGACACAGACGGCCCTCGCCAGGTCCGTGACCGCAGAAGAAGAACCATCCCTCGACCTGTATCCCGGTCGCGGACTCGCGAAACTGCATCTGGCCTGGAAAGACATCACTGAAGGCGCAAGGCTGTACCGCCTGAGCTACGCCCTCGGATGGCTCGATATCCGCCTGCGATACCGCGGCTCCATGCTCGGCCCGTTCTGGCTCACACTCACAACCGCCATCACCGTGGCCGCGATGGGAACGCTCTACGGAACGCTGTTCCACACAAACCTGCGGGTCTACCTGCCGTTCCTGTCCTTTTCCCTCATCCTGTGGGCCTGGCTCAACATGGTCGTCTCGGACGGATGCAGCGTGTTCAGTAACGCCCACGGCATGATCCATTCCATGAGGATGCCGCTCTCCGTTCACGTCAGCCGCATCTGCGTCCGCGCCCTGCTCACCTTCCTGCACAGCGTGCCCGTCATCGCCGTGCTCTTCCTGATCTTCGGAATAACTCCCAGACTCACCTGGGAAATCCCCGCCAGCCTGATCGTCTTCATTACAGACACATTCGCCATCGGCCTGCTGTGCGGCGTTCTCGGAGCCCGCTTCAGGGACGTGTCCCCGGTCATGGCCAGCATCATGCAGATCCTGTTCTTCATCACCCCCATCCTGTGGCGGCCCGAACTGATCTATCTCGGACGACAGTACATGCTTCTGGACCCGGCCTATCCCCTGATCGAAATCGTCCGCGCCCCGATCATGAACGATCACATCAGGCCGTCCATCTGGCTCGCGGCCCTGTTCTACAGCGCCATGCTGTGGGGCCTCGCCGTCATCCTCTTCGCCCGCGTCCGCGCACGAATCTCATACTGGGTCTGACGAACATGGCCAGCATCGATGTCACGGACCTCTCCATCTCCTTCCCGCTGTACCACGGAGACGCCCGCTCCCTGAAGCAGTACGCAAAACAGGGACTGACAGACCGCTTCGGACACGACGAACGCGGACGCGCCGCCGTGGAAGCCCTCAGGACCGTCAGCTTCTCACTCCGCCCCGGAGACCGCCTCGGACTCGTCGGGCGCAACGGCGCAGGAAAAACCACGCTCCTGCGCGCACTCGCCGGAATCTATGAACCCGTGAAGGGAAGGGTGCAGGTCAGAGGCCGCCTCGGCACTCTCCTCGATACATCCCTGGGCATGAACCCCCTTCTCACGGGACGCGAGAACATCCGCCTCCGCTGCCTCTTTCACGGCCTCTCCGCCGCCGCAGGAAAGGAGGTTGAGCGGGATGTGGAAGAGTTCTCGGATCTCGGCCCGTTCATGGACCTGCCCATAAATGCATGGAGCTCCGGTATGTCCGTCCGGCTCGCCTTCGGACTGGCAACGGCCATCATGCCCCAGATCCTCATCATGGATGAATGGATCATGGCCGGAGACGGATGGTTCCTCAGAAGAGCCGGAGAACGCCTCGGTGGAATGGTGGACCAGTCGGAAATCATGGTCCTCTCCAGCCACAGTCCCACAATCCTCGACCGCTGGTGCAACCGCCTGATCTGGATGGAAAACGGAATGATCAGAATGGACGGAACCGTAACAGACGTGCTCAGCGCCTATCTCGGGGTCTCATGGGAAAAGGAAAAGGCCGCGATGGAAGAAAAAGGCAGCACAGACTGAGCCCCGGAATCCCGTCCCGGGACCCGCCCAAAGCTCACTGATCGCACTCATGCGCCTTCTTCAGCCGCGCCTCCGCCTTCTCATCCACGGAATGCAGGAAACGCTCGGCCAGGCCACCGTAAAGCGGCTGACGGCAGATCATTCTTGAAATCCAGAACGCCAGAAACGCACTCGCCAGAAGCGCCAGCGTGATCTGCTGATTGTCACACATCTCCATGACAATCACACTCGCCGTCAGCGGAGACTGAACCACGGCAGAAAAATACGCCACCGTCCCGAGAAGAACCACAGCCCCCGGCGTCGTATGCGGCAGGAACTGGGCAACCCATCCCCCCATACCCGCACCGACAGAAAGGGAAGGCGCAAAAAGCCCGCCCGGAATACCCGAACAGTAGGACACGATCGTCGCCAGATACTTCAGAACGAAGTAGGACGCCGGATAATGCTCCTCGCCCTGAATGATCGCACGTGCCTGAGCATACCCCGTGCCATAGGTCATTCCGCCGGAAATCAGACCGATAAACGCCAGAACCAGACCACACAGAGCCGCAAAAAGAACCGGACGCTCCCGCACGAACCGCCCCGCAATCCCCGGCAGCCCCGAAGACATCCGCAGCAGCAGCGCGGAGAACAGACCCCCCGTCACACCGCCCATCACACCGCAGATAATCACGGCCAGCCAGCTCACGCCCACAGGGACGATCGCATCGGTATGCCCGAAATAGGTGTAATTCCCCACAAGCGCGATCGCCGTCACACCCGACAGGACAACACCCGTCAGCATCGTGCCGCTCGTCCGCTGCTCAAAGGAATGCGCCAGCTCCTCGATTCCGAACACGATCCCCGCAAGAGGCGTGTTGAACGCCGCCGCCACACCGGCAGCCCCGCCCGCAAGAACCAGAGCATTGCGCCCGACCGCATCACGAAGCTGCGTCACACGGCCCACCGTGTTCATGATCGCGGCACCAACCTGAACCGTCGGCCCCTCACGCCCGATCGATGCCCCGGAAAACAGACCGAAACAGGTCAGAAGCATCTTCGCCGCCGCAATCCGCAACGACAGAACCCGGTTCACCGTCCGCGGGTCCTCGATGTAAATACACGCAATCGCCTGAGGAATACCGCTGCCCTGCGCCCCGCGGAAATAACTCCGAGTCAGCCAGCTCGAAAGCGCCAGACCGCCCGGCGTCAGAACCAGCATCAGCCAGGGACTGATCTCCAGAACCTTATGCCGCAGGGCCGCCGCCTCATCAGCTCCCGCCGCAAACACAACGGCAGCACACCCGACAGCAATACAGGCACTCCAGTAAATGGCCTTCTTCCGCCATTCAGAAGTGGTCATCTTCGCCGTTTCACGGAAATGACGGATCCGGCCCGACTTACGAAGATCGCCGGCCTGAGTTTCCAGTCCCATCTGCCTGTCCTGCTGACATGAACAGGGGACGTTAAACTCCCGATGGACAGAAAATTCAATGTCAGAATGCGGAATTACCCTCAGCACCCGCAATGCAGTCATGAAATGACACAGCACCGCCCCCTCAACGCACCGGACAAACACAGCACTCCGTCTCGCTTCCGGAACGGATATGTGCTGGACTGAACCCGAAACCGGAATACAGGACCAGGATGACATTCCACCCGCGCCCGCTCACCGGCATCCTTGTCCTGATCCTCATCGCGGTCCTCTGCTCGGAAAACAGACGCGCCATCCGACTGCGCGTCACGGCGCCCGCGCTGCTGTGCCAGATCCTCGCCGGAATGCTCATGCTCGGCAGCGCCGCAGGACGGAGCGCACTGGCCGCCGCCGCACACGGCATGACATGGATACTGAGCTTCGGACATGCCGGGATCGATTTCGTCTTCGGAGCCCTCGCCGGACCCGATATCGCACGGCTGATCCCCTCGGCAGACTTCATCTTCGCCCTGCACGTCCTGCCGCAGATCATCTGGCTCAGCGCCCTGATCTCCGTGCTCTACCATTTCGGCCTCATGCAGGCCGTCGCACGCCTGCTCGGATCGGCCTTAACACGCCTGCTCGGGATCACACCGCTCGAAGGCTTCTCCGCCGTCATGGCCATGTTCCTCGGACAGACGGAAATCCCCGTAGCCATCCGCCCGTATCTCCCGACGCTCAGCCGCACGGAACTGTTCTGCGCCATGTCGAGCGGAACATCCTCCATCGCCATGTCGATGCTCGCCGCCTATGCAGGCCTCGGAATCCCGATGGAATATCTCCTCGCCGCCTCGCTCATGGCCATGCCCGGGGGAATCCTGTTCGCGAAAATCCTCATGCCATCGGACAGGGCCGCACAGAACACGGCGCAGATCATACAGCACGAGGAAACCCGCACGGCCAGCCTCTTCGATGCCCTGGCAACAGGCGCCACAAACGGCCTCGGCATCGCGGTGTCCGTGGCAACAATGCTCATCGCCTTCATCAGCTTCATCGCGCTGGTCAACGCGCTGCTCGGGATCGCCGGAACAAAAGCCGGTCTGCCAGGCCTGACGCTGAGCGACCTGTTCGGCTTCTTCCTCCGCCCCCTGGTCTGGATCCTCGGCGTCCCCTGGAACGAATGCCGCACCCTGGCCGGGATCATCGGCACCAAACTCGCCGTCAACGAATTCGTCGCCTACAGCGACCTCGCACCGCTCATCCGCACACACGCCCTGAGCACACAGACCCTCGCCATCGCCTCCTTCGCCGTCTGCGGCTTCGCAAACCTCTCCTCCGTCGGTGTGCTGATCGGCGCCTTTGGAAGCCAGCACCCGCCCGCCAGACCGGAAGTCGCCCGCCTCGGACCTCGCGCCGTACTCTCGGGAACGCTCTCGAACCTGACCGCCGCCGCCATCGCCGGACTCTTCATCGCCTGATATACTCAGCCGAAAACGGAAGAAGCCGAGGCCGCATCATGACAGCCCTCACCGAACGTCTCTCCCTCTCACTCCCCGTCATCCAGGCCCCGATGGCCGGTGTCTCCACCCCCGAACTGGCCGCCGCCGTCTCGGAATCCGGTGCGCTCGGCTCCCTCGGCCTCGGTGCGTGCAACGCGGATGACGCACGCATGATGATCGCACGGACACGGGAGAGAACCGCGCGTCCCTTCGGCGTCAATCTGTTCGTTCACAAAACCCCGCAGGAAGACCCGGCACGGGAAACCGCCTGGCTCCGCACGCTCGCACCGCTCTTCGGACAATTCAATGCACAGCCCCCGCAAACCCTGCGGACCATCTACAGAAGCCTCGCAGACGACCCGGATATGATCGCTATGCTGATCAGGGAAAAACCGGCCGTCATCAGCTTCCATTTCGGACTCCCGCCCGCCGATGTCCTGACAGCCCTCCGTCAGACCGGCGCACTCCTCCTCGCCAGCGTCACAAACCCCGCAGAAGCCCGGGCCGCACAGGCCGCAGGCATCGACATGCTCATCGCCCAGGGGATCGAGGCCGGCGGCCATCGCGGCATCTTTAATCCGGAAGAACCGGACGACACGCTAAGCACCGCCACACTCACCCGCATCCTGACACGCCAGACCAGCTGCCCGGTCATCGCCGCAGGCGGGATCATGGACGGGGCAGGGATCGCCGCCGCCCTCAGCCTCGGAGCAGCAGGCGCACAGCTCGGAACCGCCTTCCTCCTCTGCCCGGAATCCGCAGCCGATGCCGGATACAGAAAAGCCCTGACCAGCCCCGCCGCCGCACACACACGCCTGACATCCGCCATCTCCGGCCGCCCGGCCCGCGCGCTGTCCGGCCCCTTCACCGCAATGGAACCACTCCCCGGAACCCTGCCGGACTACCCCAGAGCCTATGACGCCGGAAAAGCCCTCAATGCCGCAGCAAAAGCCCTGGGCGTTGCAGAGTTCGGAGCATACTGGGCAGGGCAGGGCGCTCCGCTCATCCGCGCGATGCCCGCCGCAGAGCTGATCAGAACCCTCGACATGGAACTGCAGCAGAGCCTCAGCGCATCGCGCGCACAAACCCCAGACCCAGAGCACAGAGAAAGCTGACCAGAGAGATCAGCATCACCCACATCGCAATTCCGGCCGCAACGGACGGAGCAGGACACAAGGGCAGGGCAGCCAGAAGAACCAGCCCCCCCGCCAGACGAAAGAGATACTTCTTCCGTCTGCAGGGATATTTCACAGAAAATCCTGCAATATCCCGCACATAAGGCAGACTGCAGCCCCAGAGCAGACACCCCGGCAGAAGAACAGCCACCGCCACAGACATCATGACACCCGATGGCGTCTCAGCCCGTACACCCCCGCAAGGCAGGACAGAGCCGTCACAAAACACAGACCGTTGATCACCAGCCGTACCCCGTGCAGCCACAGCCCGCCCAGCACAATCACGGCATCAGACACAACCACACACAGCCCCGTAATCCCGGCCAGAGCCAGAACAGCCTGCCAGACCAGACGGGACCACACGAACCGTCCCGCAACCACACGCGCAAACGGCAGAAACCCCGCCAGACAGCACATCACCCAGGCAAGGAAAAAACCATTCGTCTCAAACCCGCGCCGCCCCGGCATATCCGCAGGCAGGGTGTGATTGAGCAGAAGATAGACGAAAAAAGCCACGACAGCGCCCCCGACCGCCCCCGGACACAGCCGCTCAGCCACACCAGGGGCCGAAGACACGTTCCGGCGCCGCCGCAGCGTCGTGTAATAAATCAGCCCGCTTGCAATCATCACCGTGGACAGAACCCCGCCCGTAAACCACAGACACAGCAGAACCGTCCCCATATTCCGCGCAAGATGCAATCCCCAGGCCAGACGCGTGATCCCGTCCGTCAGCCCGGCAGGCTTCGTATCCCCCGGCAGCAGACGGCCGGTCCGCCCGTCAAAATCAAGCGGCTCCCGCACGGCGCTGATCTCTCCGGAACCCAGTCCGTAAACCGTAATTTTACCCGGAGAAAAAATAATATACCCGGGTGCATTGCCGGAGCGCTGCCGGAACTCACGCAGCACCGGCCCCAGAGAAGCCGCCGGAACAAAGGACCCGGACACCTGCGGAGGACGATGCGGAAGCCTTACGGGAATGAACGGAAACGCATTCCCCGTCATCAGAACAAGTCCTGTCCAGGTAATGATAATATGGAAAGGAAGCATCACCGTGCCCGACAGCAGATGCAGATCCAGAAGAAACCTCGGACGCGATGCCTTCAGGCGCAGCGTAAAATAATCCGGAATCATCCGCCCGATCTGAAGCAGGACACCCGACAGGATCATCAGACCGGTCGCAAGGGTAATAAAGGAAACCAGTGGCTCCCCGATGGTATAGGGAAGACGCAGCGTGTAATGAAAATTAAAGAAAAATACGCCGCCTTCCGTATCCCGCGCCGGAACGGTCCGCCCGTCACGCGGATCAATAACAGAACCCGTAAACGCATGGCCATTAAAATGCAGGATATGCAGCGCAGGATCACGAGGCTCCGGCAGCCGGATGAAACTCCGCGGACGCCCGGCCTTCTCATCTTCCCGCAAAATCTGAACAGCCCTGTCCAGAGCAGCATCACTGAGAACAGCCCCGTCCGGAATGACAGCCGTCTCCGGCTGCATCCAGCGCGTCAGCTCGACATCCGCCAGCGATAACGTGCCCGCAAGAAAAATGATAAACGTAAGCCAGCCAAGGAAAATTCCGGCCTGAGTATGAAACCAGGCCAGACGCGCACGACGGGCAGGGGTGATGAACTGCATTACAGAGAGCACATCAGGACAAAACCCCCGGTAAACACCAGAGCAAGCGGCACCAGCGCTGCCAGACGGCGGCTCTGCGTCACAAACGGCCAGATCATCACGGGTGCAGACAGCGCGGAGGCCGCAAGAAGACAGAGCTGCCCCGCCTGCTCATCAGGAAGGGAAAGCACGTTACGAAGCGCGGAAAACCAGAAAACAAGCGCAATCCACAGGAGAATTATCCCGACAAGACGTGGCGGATAATCCCTCATCCGTCTTACAGGTCCGCCGTCAGGGAGAACTTGAATGTCCTGGGCGTTCCCTGCGTAAGATAGCCATTAAAAGCAGAGGCCCAGTAACGGCTGTTCGCAAGATTATCCACACCAAACCGCGCCGTCAGCGCCCTGCGGGCCACAAGGAACGTATAACGCGTGCCCAGATCAAACCGCGTCCAGACCGGAAGATGCGCCGTATTCCCGACATTCACCCACTGCTTTCCGGTATTCACGACACGCCCGACCAGCGTCACACCTTTCAGGAACGGAAGATCATATTCCAGATTTCCGTTGATGCTGTAATTCGGAACGCCGATCGCCGTATTCCCGTCATTCACACCGCCCGCCGTCCGGCGCAGATCAGCATCAATCAGCGTAATACCACCATTGAACCGCAGACCACGGACAATCTCGCCATTCACCGTCAGTTCCATACCGCGATTGCGCTGCTGCCCGTCCATCCGGAAAATCATCTGACCGGAATCCCCGAACGCCTCGGTGTAGGAATTGGGCTGCGTCACCTGATAGAACGCCAGAGATGTCATGAAACGACCGGTGTCATACTTCACGCCCACCTCATACTGAAGGCTGCGTGTGGGCGAGAAAACCTGCCCCAGATTAACGACATTTCCGGAAGCCTGCTGCCCCTGCGCCAGCCCCTCGATCCGGTTGAAATAGATCGAGGTCCGGCGTGTCGGATGAACGACAAGCCCGACAACCGGCGTGAAAGCCCCTTCATCATAATGGGAACTCCGGCTGCCATCTCCGGAATAATTATAGCTGTTCTGGTAAATCCGCTGATACCGGAAGCCCCCGGTCAGGGCGATCCGGTCATGCCAGAAACTCATCGTATCCGAGAAAAACAAACTCCACAGATTGCTGTAATTCGAACGCGTCGGATTTTTCGTGTTTCCGCCAATCCAGTTCTGAACAGGTGCTTCAGCTCGCGACGTGGAATAGAGATTTCCATAAACCGGAGAGGAAGGATTGAAAAACATCGAATAGGCCGTGGACTGATGCTCCCACAGAGATGAACCGCCCGCATTGATCTCATGCTTTACAGGCCCGGTGTCGAAATGCGCCCGCATCCCGGCCCGCATACTCTCGTTCGTCTGCTGATACGGAACATACATGCTGCCCAGCGTGCCATCCCCGGTGGCCGCATCAGTCACGGTCAGGTTCGAGTAATTACCCTTCTCATCACTGCTCAGCCCGCCAAAAGCGCCATAAACCGTAATGTGCTTCCCGAAATCATGCTCGGCACTGAGAACCCCGAACAGGTAATTCAGATCAGCATAGGTCCAGCGCGGGCTGAAATTCACGGAAGGCGCGGCAGCACGGGGAACCCCGACATCCGTCCCAAGGAAAACCTCGCCACGCCCCTGACGAACATACTGATTCTGATAATTCATGCTCAGGCTGATACGTGTCGCATCACTGTGCCAGTCCAGCGTGCCGCTGACGGCAACATCGTGCCTGCGCTCATGATCAATCGCCGTCTGCCCGTCCATCCCCGCAGCATTCAGCCGGAACCCGAACGCCTTATCCCGGCCGAAACGACGGCTGAAATCCGCCGCGCCCCCCCCCTGGCCATTGCTGGTATAGTTGGCCGTCAGACGGCTGAGATCAGTCTTTTCAGCTTTCTTGAGAAGAAGATTGATGTTTCCGCCAATCGCCGTCCCGGACGGCGCGGCACCGTTCAGAAACGCACTGGCACCATTGAGGATCTGAACCTGATCATAAGGCTGCGGAGAGACAAGCTGGCGAGGAACGACGCCATAAAGCCCGTCAATCGCAATATCATCTCCGTAAACCGGCAGGCCACGGACAATAAACATCTCGGAAAAATTGCCGTAGCCAAGCGTGGTTCTGACAGTCGGATCGTTATCCAGAACCTCACCAAGGGTCTGCGCCTGCTGATTAAGAATAATACTGGAATTATAGCTGCGGATATTAAACGGAACGTCCAGCCCTTTCTTTGTCCCGAGCGCACCAAGCTGCCCGCCGCCGGAAACCTCCATCCGGTTCCGACGCTGCGCCCGGACCAGAATATCCTCCTTCACGGATGAGGAAACGCCCGCCTCCTCCTTTTTCTTCGCAGAATCAGCATCAGACTGCACCGAAGCCGCAAGGGCAGGGGACACGCAACAGCCCGCCATCAGCATGACCGCCAGAGAAAAGCGAGCGGAAACCATCCCGAATCTTAAACGCATAACCACAATCCCGCTCTCAGAGCCGCAGCCCGGACCGGCTCGGGAGATACTAATAATAATTCTCAATTGCAAGAAATATACAAAACATGAAACATTTCGCCATCGCCTGATCTTTAGAAAGGGGGAGGCAGGAATACAACTTGTATGGGCTGAGTGGCAGTAAGCAGGCACAGGTCAGGCGATCGGACGGCCGCGGGCGGACTGACCACCGGAATCCATATCATCGGCGATGCTGCGGGAAAGGCCGGGCACCACTGAAGCTCAATGAAGTCGATCCCTAGGTTCTGTTGACAAAAGACGGTAGCCACAATTTTACGGCTGCGAGGTTAAGAAAGGCGAGAAACGATTTTCTTGTCTTGTCA
>NZ_JAJJND010000032.1 GCF_029759835.1 Acetobacter sp. AN02 | reverse complement strand
GCGTGCGTAGTCGTGGCGCTCCCATGACGTATCTGTCCCATAAGGCTTCCTTCCACTCTCGTGAAAATAATACCCCATCAAATCCCGGGACTAAACACCTAGGCCGCCCGCAGGGAGATGAAAGGTCCTATCCCCGGATACCTGAAATGAAGGGTATCAGCGCAAAGGATACGGACGCCGCACGAAGTGAACTGATCGCATATTATATGGAATATTTCAATTTTCCGAAACAGAAAGCTGTCCGCATGGCTCAGGAGGCTCTGGCATCCATCTTCTCCATGGCGCACACATGCGACTGAAAGAGAGATAAAGCATCCGCCGGATTTCCTGCCCCTCCGTGTCCGCTTTGTGATAGAGAGGCATCTCCGTCTCCCTCCTCATGGAAATCCACGCTCCCATGTCCGCCGCTCTGCACCCCGACCGCTCCTCCTCCGCTGACGCGTCCCTGACTGCTGCGGAGCGTGAGCGTATTCTTGCCAAATCCGCGCTGTTTGCCCCGCCGCCTGCGGTGTGTGCCGATGGCAGAACGGATCTGGTGGGGCTGAACCGTGAGGAACTGACCGCAATCCTGACGGATATCGGAGAGAAGCCGTTCCGGACGAAACAGCTCTGGCACTGGATCTATCACCAGGGGGCAACGGATTTCCGGCAGATGTCCTCCATCGCAAAGCCGCTGCAGGAGAAGCTGGCCGAGCGTTTCGTGGTGGGAAGACCGGACCCCGTGACGGTTCAGACCTCTCAGGACGAGACGCGGAAATTCCTGTTCCGCTTCCGTGACGGGCAGGAAGCCGAGACGGTTTACATTCCGGATCGCCGGGAAGACCGGGGAGCCGTCTGTATCTCCTCACAGGTCGGCTGCACCCTGTCCTGCACCTTCTGCCATACCGGCACGCAGAAGCTGGTCCGCAATCTGGGGACTGCCGAAATTGTCGGGCAGTTTATGGCCGCACGCGATTCCTACAGCGAGTGGCCCAGCCCGAAAGGGGACACGTCGCGCCTTCTGTCCACCATCGTGCTGATGGGAATGGGAGAGCCGCTCTATAATTACGAGAATATCGCCAAGGCGATGCGGATCATCATGGATGGCGAGGGCATTGGCCTGTCACGCCGCCGGATCACGCTCTCCACCTCCGGCGTCGTGCCGCTGATGGATCGCTGCGGCGAGGAGCTGGGGATCAATCTTGCCGTCTCGCTGCATGCCGTCCGCAACGACCTGCGTGATGAGATCGTACCTCTGAACCGGAAATATCCGATCGAGGAGGTGCTTGCCGCCTGCCGTCGCTATCCGGCTGCAAGCAATGCGCGACGCATCACCTTCGAATATATCATGCTGCGCGGTATCAATGACACTGAGGCGGATGCCCGCGAACTCGTCCGCCTGATCCGTGACATCCCGGCAAAGGTGAACCTGATTCCCTTCAATCCCTGGCCGGGCAGCGACTATCGCCCCTCAACGCGCGAACAGCAGAATAAATTTGCGAAAATCGTCATGGATGCGGGATTTGCATCCCCGATCCGCACACCGCGCGGGCGGGATATTCTGGCGGCCTGCGGGCAGCTGAAAACCGAGAGCGAGCGCCAGCGCGCGGCAGACCGCGTCTGAAGGCCGGAGGAAGAATATGGATTTTCTGACTGCCCTGCCCGGACGCGGCGTGATTGCCATCAGCGGTGCGGATCGTGTGCGCTTCCTTCAGGGGCTGGTGTCCAGCGACGTGACTCTGGCCACACCGGACACGGCGATATGGGCGGGTTATCTGACGCCGCAGGGCCGCTGGCTGGCGGATTTCTTCATCTTCTCCGATGAGGAAAACGACCGGCTGCTGCTTGACTGCGAACAGGACATGATCCCCGATCTGATCACACGCCTGTCCCGGTTCCGCCTGCGTGCGGATGTCAGGCTTGAGGCCGCGGGCTATGCCGTCTGCGCCCGATGGGGGGACCTGCCCGAAGGAAAGCCGGGAGACGGAATCATTCAGGCTGCCGATCCGCGCCATGCGCTGGCAGGCCTCAGGCTTCTGGTGCCCGGGCCTGCCCCTGCCGGAACCTGCCAGTCGGAGGAGTATGACCGGCATCGTCTGACCCTGGGTCTGCCGGATGGCTCGCGCGACTGCGTACGGGAAAAAACGCTGCTTCTGGAAGCGAATTTCGATGTTCTGAACGGCGTATCCTGGACCAAGGGCTGCTATATGGGACAGGAACTCACGGCCCGCACGCATTACCGGACGCTTCTTCGCAAGCGCCTGGTGCCCGTCACGTCCGATCATCCGCTGCCACCGCCCGGCACGCCGGTCCTCGGGCCGGATGGAGAGGATGCGGGCGAGATGCGCTCCTCCTGTGACCACCAGGGGCTGGCCCTGCTGCGGATCGCGCATATGGACAAACGCCTGACCTGCGGGGAAGGTGTGCTGACCCCGCACGTGCCGAACTGGCTTGCTCCGGCTCTGAAGGAAGACAGGGAAGACATCGCACGATGATTTCTGACACGGATGCTCTCGAGACCATGCTGGACAGCGTGAAATTCGGAGACAGCGGACTGATCGCCGCAATCGCCCGACAGCACGATACGGGTGAGGTTCTGATGCTGGCCTGGATGAACCGGGAGGCGCTTGCCGAAACCCTGCAGACCGGACGTGTATGCTATTTCTCCCGCAGCAGGAACGCTCTGTGGCGCAAGGGGGAGACCTCCGGCCATGTTCAGCGCCTGATCGAGGCCCGACTGGATTGTGATGGAGATGCCGTACTTCTCCTGATTGATCAGACGGGAGCAGCCTGCCACACTGGTCGGCGCAATTGTTTTTATCGTACGTTCACGGACCAGGGCCTGCAGGTCATCGCCGCACCGATGACAGGGGAAACTGTCGGGTGACGAGCATATTGAAAGGCCTGCAGGAATGAACAGCACCGGAAGCAACGTGGACAGTACGCCCAACGGAACACTGGCCATCCGCGTGATCGCCATGCCTTCGAACACGAACGCGGCAGGGGACGTCTTCGGAGGCTGGGTGATGTCTCAGATGGATCTGGCCGCCGGGAATATCGCGATGCGCTATGCCGGTGTGAAATGCGTGACAGTGGCGATCGATCGCGTCTCGTTTCTTGCACCCATGGTCGTCGGAGATGAACTTTCGATCTATACCGAACTGCAGACGGTCGGGCGGACTTCCATGACCATTATGGTCGAGGCATGGCGGCGCGTGCGTCATACGGATGAAACCCAGAAAGTGACGCACGGCAAATTCGTTTTCGTAGCACTTGATGAAAACAACAGGCCGACGCCCGTTCCGGATCAGCCTGTCTCCAGCATCTGAACGTCTCCCTGTGCGGGACAGCCGGCAGGGTCGGCATCCCGCAGGATCGGATTTCATGCAGCCTTCGGTTTTTCAGAAAATCTCCACTGTCCGGCAGCCGGTTTTTGAAACACCGGAGGACGATAATGCCTACTGGCAGGCTAACCCGGATATTGTCGGCTGCGGGCTTTCCGCAAACGAGCATTATGAGCGGTATGGCCGGGCTGAAGGGCGGCTTCAGGCCGTCAATCAGGAGGAGGTCGCGGCATTACGTGAGCGCAAGCTTGGACGCCTGCGGTTCCGCAGGCCGCCTGACGTGCCGCGTCAGAGCGGAAGCCCTGCCTGCTATCTGACGGATGCCATCCGGGAAGAATTCCGTATTCCGCCTTTCCCTCCGGTCTCGGCTCATGATTACGGTGATTATATCACCGGCCTGCAGCAGGCTCATCCGGGCTGGATGTTTCTTGATGTCGGCGCAGGATTACGTGACAGCGTGACCGCGCAGATGGTCAATGTCGATATCTTCAGCGCCCTGAGCACTGACGTGGTCTGTATCGGTGAGGATCTGCCGTTCGAGGACGCGCAGTTCGATTTCGTACTCTGTGCGGCCACGCTGGAACATACATTACGACCCTGGGAAGTTGCTGCAGAGATCTGCCGTGTTTTAAAACCCGGCGGTATCGTGCGGATCGACTATCCGTTCCTGCAGCCGGTGCATGGTTATCCCTCACATTACTTCAATGCGACACCTGAGGGAAATATAAGCCTTTTTTCAAAGTGGTGCGATATTCAGTATAATATCGTTCCGGAGCATTTTCACCCGGCTTTCGCCCTGCGCTGGATGATGGAGGACTGGAAAAACGGCCTCCCGGATACGCTGCGGGAGACGTTCGGCAGCATGACGGTGAATGAGTTCCTCACGATGCCGCTGCCGGAGCTTCTCAGCAGTGAAATCTGTACGAAACTCCCTGATTCCGTGCAGAAAGTTCTGTGTGCAGGGTCAACGCTTGAGGCCATCAAGCGCCCGGGAGAACAGTATTACGGCTCCGGCCGGGAGCAGCGTCTGGAGCAGGCGATGCGGCAGTATCGGGACGATATCAGAATCATTACCTCCTCCTCATCCTGGAAAGTCACGGCTCCGCTGCGCAGAGCCGTCGGAGTAATGAAAAAACTTCTGCGTCGATCAGGCTGAAATCCGTTTCTGCCCTGCCGGGACAGGCGGTTCCTCACCAAAAACGCTGCGTCCTCCGTATTCCGCACTGGCGCTGCGCTCAGCGTCTACATACTCCTCAAAGGAAGGACCGGTCGCGGTGCGTTCCAGGCGTCGGGATGCCTCATCAAGACGGGATATTGCCGCCAGCCTGTCATCATTCCCCAGACGGGCGGATTCAACCGCAGATTTCAGAATTTCTATGGTTTTGTCATAAACTTTCAGAGGTACCGGATAGGGATGCCGGTCCTTCCCACCAAGAGCGAGAGAAAAGCGGGCCGGATCATCAAACCGGCACGGCGCACCGTGCACGACCTCCGCAACCTGCGCCAGAGTCCGGACCGTACGTGAGCCTATCCCGGGTGTCAGCAGCAGAGAGCTGAAATCCTCAGGCCCGCGCTCTGCCGCAGCGGCCAGAGCACCATGCAGGCGACGCAGGATGACGTTGTCCGATCGCACCTCATGATGCTCCGGCATGATCAGGAATGGCAACTGCCCCTGGGGAGGGGCAGCAGGGCTGGCCTTTGCATAGTCCGCCAGTTTTGCGGCCTCATCCGTAATCCGGTCTGGCCCGAAATCCCGCAGAAGATCAAGCTGGCCACTGCGGGAGCGGGCCGCCTGGCGATCCGCAAGATTGATAATATGTCCGCCAGAGCGCCCTTCAATCGCGGTATGAGGGGAGTCCAGAAATCCTTCCAGCCCCTCTGAAAGCCAGTGATACCGCCGGGCAAGACGTCTGCTTTCGTTCATCCCCTGCTGGACAACCACCCATTTACCGTCATCCGCAACGATAAAACTGTGCAGGTACAGATCAAACCCATCCTGCAGAGCCGCGCTGTCCACTTTTGCAACCAGCCGACTGGCCTGCCCGAGTTCCTCTCCATCCAGGCCGGTGCGCTGCCCGATCTCCAGAAGCTGTGCAGGTGTCTGTCGCGAATGGCGCCCGCGCCCGCCGCAGACATGCAGCCCCAGCTCTGAGGAAAGCGGCTCAAGCCCGCGCCGCAGGGCACCGATCACGCTGGTCGTGATGCCGGAGGAATGCCAGTCCATCCCCATGACCGAGCCGAAAGACTGAAACCAGAACGGGTGCGAGAGCCTGCGGAGAAACTCGTCGCGCCCGTAATGATGAATGATCGCCTGCGCGATCACGGCGCCAAGGCGGCTCATACGCCCGGCAAGCCACATCGGCACCCGGCCGCCATGCAGCGGGAGATCAGCGCCTCCTGAACGTCGCGACACACCCGCCTCCCGTGATCATAACAGGAACATGTTATGCACCGGAAACGGGTGAAGCGACAGAGAAAACCGGTATGCCGGTCAGGGGGCCAGCGGTCCGGTGCGGGACACCAGAACCATCAGCGCACCAAGCAGACCAAGCCCCAGACCGGCCATGGAAACTGCCGGATAGCCATACCCCATGGACAGCACGGCTCCGCCAAGAGCCGCCCCCAGAGCGTTGCCGAGATTGAACGCACCGATATTGACCGAAGATGCCAACCCCGGCGCATCATGGGCCGCGGTCATCGTCCGGACCTGCAGCGCCGGTATCAGGGAGAAACTGGCAACGCCCCAGAAAAACACACCTGCCAGCGCACCTGCCGGTGTGACCGCGACAAACGGGAACAGCAGCATGATGATACCCAGCAGGGGGAAAACCGTCAGAAGCGTGCCGATCGGAAAGCGATCCGCAGCCCGGCCGCCCAGCATGTTCCCGACACTGAAGCCGACACCGATCAGCATCAGCGCCACGGTCGTCAGCACCGGCCCTGCCCCGGTGATTTTTTCCAGCATGGGCACGATATACGTATAGAGTTCGAACATCGCGCCTGAGCCCACCACCGTAACACCGAGCGCCATCAGGGTGTTGGGACGCAGAATCGCCCTGATTTCCCGGCCGACATCCGGCCGCTCGCCCGCCTTATCCGGCGGCAGTGCCACGGACAGCGCCGCAATGGCAATCAGCCCGAGCAGGGAGATGGTGGCAAAGGCGGCTCTCCAGCCCATCGTATCCCCCAGCCAGGTGGCTGCGGGAACGCCGAAGATATTGGCCACGGTCAGCCCCATGAACATGCTGGCCAGAGCACTGGCCCGCCGGTCCGGCGTGACGAGACTGGCCGCCTCGACAGCGCCGAGGCCAAAGAAAGCGCCATGCGCCAGACTGGTCAGCACGCGCGCCAGAAGCAGCTGCGTGTAGGTCATGCTGATGGCAGAAACCAGATTTCCGACGGTATAGAGCAGCATCAGCGCAATCAGCGCATATTTACGCGGGTAGCGGGTCAGGAACAGCGTGACGAAAGGCGCTCCGCCCATGACCCCAAAGGCATAGGCGCTCACCAGGCCGCCTGCCTGGGGCACACTGACATGCACGCCCCGCGCTAGGACCGGCAGAAGCCCCATGGGCGTAAATTCCGTAACCCCGATGGCAAAGGCACCACAGGCAAGAGAGATCAGACCCGGACCGGCCGAAGTCTTCCGGTGCGCGTCTGTGGCGGGCGTCGATGTCACGCAGGCATCCTCAGTTCCAGGGAAACCCGCATTATGCGGGACCGCCTCCGATATGGCTACGTCCGCTCCGGCTTTCCACCCCGCCGCTTGCCTCCTGTGGCAGAGTGGTTACAGTTTTATCATGAAATATATCCGTGCTGCTCTCCCTGCGCTGTCCATCATGCTGACGGCAGGCGCGCCTCCTCCCTCCGCCGGGGATTCCGCTCCGATCGATCCTGCAAGGATGTCGGACATGATTCGCACGCTGGCCTCCGATCCGTTCGAAGGACGCGCACCGGGCACACATGGCGAGGCCGTCACGACAGACTGGCTGATCCGGACCTTTCAGAAACTCGGGCTGGAACCCGGCGGAGAAAACGGGGGCTGGACGCAGGACGTGCCCATGATCCGCACGACCCCTTCAGTGAGCGGGCAAATGGCGGCTGAGACAAACGGGCAGAAGCTGTCGTTCACACAGCTCAGGGATATCTGCCTGTCCACATTGCTGCCTGAGGACCGCATCAGAATCAGCCAGGCACCGATGGTGTTTGTCGGATACGGCGTCAGAGCACCCGAACGACACTGGGATGACTACAAAGGCACGGATCTGAAAGGGAAGGTCGCGGTTTTCCTGGTTAATGATCCGGATTTCGATGCCGGGCCCTCCGAACCGGTATCCGGCCGGTTCGGCGGCCGGACAATGACCTATTACGGACGCTGGACCTACAAGTTCGAGGAAGCCGCACGGCGCGGCGCCATTGCCGCGCTGATCGTCCATGACACACCCGGAGCCTCCTATCCCTGGAGCACGGTCATCGCTCCGGGCGGGCAGGCCTATGATATCGCGCGTGACGGCAGCAGTGAAAAACCCGTGCCGCTGCAGGGATGGATTGAGGGAGGCGCTGCAAAAGCCCTGTTTTCACAGGCAGGTCTTGATCTGGCTGCACTGCGGGTGCAGGCACGCTCCGCCGATTTCAGGCCGGTCACCCTGCCCAGCACCTTTCTGTCCGTCGATCTGCCGGTAAAAAGCGAACGCCTGACGAGCCGTAATGTCATCGGCAAAATCACGGGCACAAAATACCCGGATGAAACGGTGATATTCGGAGCGCACTGGGATGCCTTCGGGCAGCAGAAGGATGCCGGAGGACGGACGGTCATCCGGCGCGGCGCGATTGATGACGGATCAGGCATTGCAGCGATTGCGGAAATCGCCCGTGCTTTCCGGGCGGGACCAAAGCCGGACCGGACCGTTATGTTTGCGGCCTGGACAGGAGAGGAACGCGGTCTGCTCGGCTCTTCATGGTATGTCACGCATCCGCTCGCTCCCCTTGAAAAGACGGCGGCGAATTTCACAATTGACGTGCTCCAGATGGCCGGACCTGCGCGTAATGCCTTCATCATCGGTGCCGGGCAGGACAGTCTGCAGGATATGTTTGCAGCAGCAGCCCGGACGCAGGGGCGTGTGGCGGAACCGGAAGCCGCACCTGAACGCGGGGCGTTCTACCGGGCCGATCATCTGCCTTTTGCCCGCGCCGGTGTGCCGGTCCTCGCCGTGATGGATATGGCCGGAGCGTTCGATCTTTATGACGGCGGCCGGGAAGCCGGGAAAAAATGGCTGACCGGCTATATGGCCTGCTACCATCAGGCCTGTGATGCTTGGAATGCAGGCTGGGACCTGCGCGGCGCGGCCCAGGATACGGCTCTGGTCTGGCTCAGCGGGCGGCAGATCGCTTTCTCGCACAGCTGGCCGACATGGAAGCCGATTTCCGATATCCGTCAGCGCAGCGCCGACAGACGCCCTGAATAACGCGTACCGGATATTCCCCGATACGAAAAAGGGCAGCTCCCTCACGGGAGCTGCTCTTCCTTATGACAGTTCTGATGAAATCAGTGCGTTGCCAGACCTGCGTCGATCTCCGCACGCACGGACTGCATCTTCCCGATCAGTGTCTCAACCTGCTCTGCATCGGACGTTGCGGAGAAGTCCAGAGCACTGGTCAGTTCTTCCAGCCGGGCTGTAGCGTCATCAACCGAGATTTCAGAAACCGGCGTTGCTGAGTCTGCCAGAATCGTGCAGCGCGTCGGTGTCATATCTGCAAAGCCGCCTGCCACGAAATAGCGATCCGTTACGGTATCACCTTCGTAGATGGAGACAACGCCGCCCCGCAGAATGAGCATCATCGGCGCATGATCAGGCATCGCCGCGATATCTCCCTCTTCACCGGGCATCACGGCCATATCCGCATCACGGGAAACCAGAACTTTTTCCGGGCTGATAATTTCGACCCTGATCGGCATTATCCGGTTCTTTCTCGTCAGGATCCGATGATCGGAGAACGATCACCGGATATCTTTATCCTACGTCAGTCAGCTTCCCCTGAGGATCAGGCGGACTCACGCATTTTCTCGGCTTTCGCAATGGCTTCCTCAATCGAGCCGACCATATAGAAAGCACCTTCGGGCAGGTCATCATGCTCACCGGCGACGATCTGCCTGAACGAGCGGACCGTGTCCTCAAGCGAGACCAGCTTGCCCGGAGAACCCGTGAACACCTCAGCCACATGGAACGGCTGGGACAGGAAGCGCTGAATACGACGGGCGCGTGCCACGATCAGCTTATCGTCCTCGGACAGTTCATCCATGCCGAGAATGGCAATGATGTCCTGCAGAGATTTGTAGGTCTGCAGGATACGCTGCACGTCACGGGCGACCTTGTAGTGCTCCTCACCGACAATTTTCGGATCGAGCGAACGGGAGGTGGAATCCAGCGGATCAACCGCCGGGTAGATTCCCATCTCCGCGATCGAACGGTTCAGAACCGTCGTGGCGTCAAGATGCGCGAAGGTGGCGGCCGGAGCCGGATCGGTCAGATCGTCTGCCGGAACGTAAACGGCCTGCACGGACGTGATCGACCCCTTCTTGGTGGACGTGATGCGCTCCTGGAGAGCGCCCATTTCCGTCGCCAGCGTCGGCTGATAGCCCACGGCGGAAGGAATACGGCCCAGCAGGGCCGACACTTCAGAACCGGCCTGGGTGAAGCGGAAGATGTTATCCACGAAGAACAGGACGTCCTGGCCTTCCTCATCACGGAAATACTCGGCCTGGGTCAGTCCCGAAAGAGCAACACGGGCACGCGCACCCGGCGGCTCGTTCATCTGGCCATAGACCAGAGCAACCTTGGACCCTTCCGTGTTGCCGTCCTCACCGACCTTGATAACGCCGGCATCCTGCATTTCGAAATACAGGTCATTACCCTCACGGGTACGCTCACCGACACCGGCGAAAACGGACACCCCACCATGCGCCTTGGCGATGTTGTTGATCAGTTCCTGAATGATAACGGTCTTGCCGACGCCCGCGCCGCCGAAGAGGCCGATCTTACCACCCTTAAGGTAGGGGCAGAGCAGATCGACAACCTTGATGCCCGTCACCAGAATCTCGGCAGATCCTGCCTGCTCGTCAAATGCCGGAGCCTCACGATGGATCGGAGCGCGCAGTTCCGAACGGATCGGGCCGTTCTCATCCACCGGCTCTCCGATCACGTTCATGATGCGGCCCAGCACACCCGGACCAACCGGAACCGAGATCTGTGCGCCCGTGTTTTTCACCGGCGTACCGCGGACCAGACCGTCGGTCGTGTCCATGGCAATGCAGCGCACCTCGTGCTCACCGATTTCCTGGGCAACCTCGAGAACCAGCGCCTGGCCGTTCAGCTCGACATGCAGCGCGTTCAGGATTTTCGGCAACTCGCCTTCAAACTGCACGTCAACAACTGCGCCGCGCACCTGAGTGATGCGGCCGACGCTGTTGCCGGAGGTCGTTGTGGTCTGGTGGATCGTATCCGACATAATGGTCAGCTCCTGCGGGCAGGGACAGTCGAAAGGAAAGAGAAACAGTTCATGCACATCTGATCAGACAGCAGATGCGCCGGAAATGATCTCCATAAGCTCATTGGTAATATTGGCCTGACGGGTCCGGTTGTATTTCTGCGACAGACGGTCAATCGCCTTACCCGCATTGCGGGTCGCATTGTCCATTGCCGTCATCCGGGCACCCTGCTCACCTGCGGCGGAATCAAGCATGGCCGCATAAATCTGGACCTGCAGGTTCCGTGGCAGCAGACGGGCAAGGAGTTTTTCCTCATCCGGCTCGAATTCATACTGCGCCTGATCGGCACCGGCAGCAGGCTGCCCGGCATCCGCCTCATCCAGCTCAAGCGGGATGAGCTGCATATGCGTCGGCACCTGGGACATCACGCTGCGGAAGCGGTTGTAGATCACCGTGCAGACGTCGAACTCGCCGGCCGCCAGCATTTTCGTGACTCTGCTACCGAGATCGCTGGCGGCCGAGAACGGAACTTCCTTGCCGGAACTGCCCGGGATACGCTCAATGATCAGATCGGCAAACTCACGCGCCAGAAAATCCGCACCCTTACGACCTACCGGCAGAATCTTCACGATCTTGCCCTCAGCCTGAAGGTGCCGGACCGTCTGGCGGGTCGTACGGTTGACGTTGGAGTTAAAGCCACCTGCCAGACCGCGATCGCTGGTCACGGGAATCAGAAGATGAACCTGATCCCGGCCTGTTCCGGTCATCAGCCTGGGCAGACCATCCTGCCCGGCCATGGATGCCGCAAGCTCACCCAGCATCCGGCGCATGGCATCAGCATAGGGATGGGCGGCCTCCGCATGAAGCTGCGCACGGCGCAGCTTGGCGGCGGCCACCATTTTCATGGCACTTGTGATCTTCTTCGTCGATTTGACGCTTGTGATCCGCGCGCGCAGTTCCTTGAGGGAAGCCATGATCCGTGTCCCGACTCAGCCGGCGAAGCGCTTGTTGAAGCCCGTGAGGAACTCCGTGACCTTCGCCTCACCTTCCTTGCTCAGCTGCTTCTCGTTCCGGATCGTGGTGATCACGTCAGCACCGGTTGTGCGCAGCTCGGACAGAATTCTCGCTTCCCAGTCAACCACCTTGTCGACGGCAATCTCGTCCAGGAAGCCACGGGTTCCGGCAAAGAGAACCACAACCTGCTCCTCAACGGACAGCGGAGAGGATTCCGGCTGCTTGAGCAGCTCCGTCAGGCGTGCACCGCGCGCCAGCTGCTTCTGGGTCGCGGGATCGAGATCGGACGCGAACTGAGAGAACGCCGCCATCTCACGATACTGAGCCAGCTCCAGCTTGATCTTACCGGCAACCTGCTTCATCGCCTTGATCTGCGCTGCAGACCCGACGCGGGACACGGAACCGCCGACATTAACGGCCGGACGGATGCCACGGTAGAACAGATCGGTCTCAAGGAAGATCTGCCCGTCCGTGATGGAAATCACGTTGGTCGGGATGTAGGCCGATACGTCACCGGCCTGCGTCTCGATCACGGGGAGCGCCGTCAGAGAACCGCCGCCATTGGCATCGGACATCTTCGCCGCACGCTCAAGAAGGCGGGAGTGCAGATAGAACACGTCACCCGGATAGGCCTCACGGGCAGGCGGACGACGCAGCAGCAGGGACATCTGGCGATAGGCCACGGCCTGCTTGGACAGATCGTCATAGGCGATCAGGGCATGCATGCCGTTATCGCGGAAGAACTCACCCATTGCACAGGCCGAGTAAGGAGCCAGATACTGCATCGGTGCCGGGTCGGACGCCGTTGCAGCCACGACGATGGAATATTCCATCGCGCCGCGCTCCTCAAGCGTCCGGACTAGCTGGGCAACCGTAGAGCGCTTCTGACCGATCGCAACATAGATACAGTAGAGAGACGCCTTGTTGTCGCCCCGTGCATTCACTTCTTTCTGCGCGAGGATCGTATCGATGATGATCGCTGTCTTGCCCGTCTGGCGATCTCCGATGATCAGCTCACGCTGGCCACGCCCGATCGGAACCAGCGCGTCGATCGCCTTGATTCCGGTCTGCATCGGCTCGCTGACCGACTGGCGCGGCATAATACCGGGCGCCTTGACCTCGGCACGACGATACTCGACGTCCGAAAGCGGACCCTTGCCGTCAATCGGGTTTCCCAGCGCATCAACGACGCGACCGAGAAGACCGCGGCCGACCGGAACCTCAACGACCTTGCCGCTGCGGGTAACGGTGTCACCCTCACGAATGTCCACGTCGGATCCGAAAATCACGACGCCGACATTGTCAGCCTCAAGGTTCAGGGCCATGCCCTTCTGGCCCGCGGAAGGGAATTCCACCAGCTCTCCGGCCTGGACGTTCTGCAGACCATAGACACGGGCAATGCCGTCGCCGACCGTCAGAACGGTGCCGGTCTCAGCGACTTCGCTTTCCGTATCGAAGGAAGCGATCTGCTGCTTGAGGATATCCGAAATCTCTGCGGGACGGATTTCCATCACGCGGCTCCCTTCATGGCATGATGCAGACGAACTAAACGGGACTGCAGGCTGTTATCGTAGAGATAAGGTCCGACACGGACGATCAGGCCGCCGAGAATGGACGGATCGACCTTCTCCGTGATGTTCACATGAGTATATCCGGCTTCGGCAAGCCGGCTCTGCACGCTGGCGCGCTGCGCGGAAGACAGCGTCCTTGCGCTGACCACCTCGGCGGAAATCTCACCGCGGCGCGCTGCCGCATATGCGGCAACCGCAGCCAGAATGCGACGCAGGGACGACAGACGACGATTGCGGATCACGACACCGACAAAGTTCGCGATCAGTTCACCGAAACCCTGCGCTTTCA
Source organism: Acetobacter sp. AN02 (assembly GCF_029759835.1). Classification (GTDB taxonomy): domain Bacteria; phylum Pseudomonadota; class Alphaproteobacteria; order Acetobacterales; family Acetobacteraceae; genus Acetobacter. Next base: position 10,562 of record NZ_JAJJND010000032.1, on the reverse strand, counting down.
GAACAGCCTGAACGGCCTTCTGCTGTCCCTCGATATCGATCCGCACATCACCGAGGACCGTGCGAAGTTCGGGACTTTCATCGATGAGCCTCGCGAGCGCTTCCGCCTGCGGAAGGACCTCGTCAAGCTTCCAGCGATCGGCTGCGAGCTCATACAGAGCTGCGGCATAGCGACCGGGCAGACCGCCCGTCGCGCCGTTCATCCGGGGTGCTGTATCGGCAGAAGCCACTGTCTGCTGATTCCTTCTTCCTGTGAGATCCGCTTTGCAGGGACCAGCGCGGCGCACCGCCGCAGGCTGCTCCCGGAAGGATACAGCCGCTGCGGTTACAAATACTGGCGCGGCTCTAGCATGGGAGTGCCGTCCGCGCAACGGAGCGAACCGGCTGATTCGACGATTTCTTAACTATTCGCAAGATTCGTCACCGGGGGACAGAAGCGCCTCGGACAAACAGCCCCGACCCGGAGTCAGAAGCTTCAGAAATACAGAGAAGATGGAGCGGGCGAAGGGAATCGAACCCTCCTCAGAAGCTTGGAAGGCTACTGCATTACCACTATGCTACGCCCGCTTACCGACCGGGCTTATATCCATTCCCGAAGACATCAGGCAAGCCCCCGGAAGAGCTTCCGTAAAAAAAATCCCCGCAGGCGGATGTTTTCGCCTTTCCCTCTTGACTTTGGACCGTCGGCATATTCTTTTCCCGATCCTGCGCCGGGTTTCGTAGCCATGGCCGGTCGGAATGCATGCAGTCCGGCGGCCGGGAAGCGACCCATGCAGGGGTGTAGCTCAATTGGCTAGAGCGCCGGTCTCCAAAACCGGAGGTTGGGGGTTCGAGACCCTCCACCCCTGCCAGATTCTCCGCCTGCGGAGAGGCTGAAAAACATGCAGGAGCGCAGTTTTCCGGTGCGGCATACAGATTACCGCCGGAGCCGGCAGACCGGCCTCCGGGTGGGGCGGCGTGTGCGTGGCAACAGAGTTTTATGAGGTTCGGTCGTGGCATTCAGTCCGGTGAAGTTCGTGGAAGATGTGCGGGGGGAAGCCCGGCGCGTGACTTGGCCCGACCGCCGTGCGACGCTCGCCACGACGGGCGCCGTTGTCGCGATGGCTGTTTTCACATCAATTTTCTTCTTCTGCGTCGACCAGCTTATCGGCTTCGGCGTTCGGGCACTTTTCGGGCTGGGAGGCTGAGAGAGCGTCATGGCGAAGCGTTGGTACGTAGTTCACGTCTATTCCGGATTTGAGAAAAAGATCGCGGCCCACATCATGGAACAGGCCGGACAGAAGGGCCTTGCGGATCATATCGATCAGGTTCTCGTTCCCGCCGAGGACGTGGTGGAGGTCCGCCGGGGGCAGAAGGTCAATACCGAGCGGAAGTTCTTCCCGGGCTATGTCCTGGTGAAGATGGAACTGACGGACGAATCCTGGCATCTTGTGAAAGACACGCCGAAAGTCACCGGCTTTCTCGGTTCCCGCAATCGCCCATCCCCCATCCCGGAGGCTGAGGCCGAACGGATCATGAAGCAGGCCCAGGAAGGCGTCGAGCGTCCGAGAGCGGCTGTCAATTTCGAGGTCGGGGAGCAGATCCGCGTTGCCGACGGACCGTTCACATCCTTCAACGGCGTCGTGGAAGAGGTGGACGAGGAAAAAAGCCGCCTCAAGGTCAGCGTCTCGATCTTCGGCCGCTCTACACCGGTCGATCTGGATTACACGCAGGTCGAGAAGCTCTGAGGCACATATCGGCTTCAGTCTGACCGTCACTGCACGATGCATTTCCCCGGGCCTCGCAAGAGGCACCGGGGATTTTTTTATCTCAGAGGAATGACTGCGCTTTGTTCAGGATCAGGCTGCAGAGTCTCTGGCGTGCGGACTGGTCAAGGGAGGACAGGGAGACCTGATTTCCCGTGCCGGTCTGCAGGATTCCCTGCTGCCCGAGCACATAGGACTGGTTGGACGGGCTGATCTGGCTCTGCTGCGTCAGGCTGCCGAGCGTGGATGTTGCAGTGTTCCCCTGCGCTCCGGACAGCATGTTGTTCTGGATGCAGTAGTTGAGAACGCCGGACACGTTGCCGCTATTTGCCGAAGCCAGGGAAGACAGGTTCAGGCCATTGGTCAGGCCGCTGAGGCCGCTTGTCAGGCCGGAGGTGGAATTCGTCAGGCTGTTCATCGCACCCGAGGTCGCCCCCTGGGTCGCGCTCTGAATCATATTACCCAGCAGCTGTGCATGAGCGGCAGCGGGGGCGGAAACGGCAAGAGCCGCCACAACAGCAATACGGATACGGGAACTGATCGTCACGTCATGATCCTTATAGATCGTGAGGGTCTTTCCTCACATTCGAAGAGGCATGGACCCTCAGATTTCATTACAAAACCTTTCCGGCTCCGGACCCTGAACGCAGAGTGCGGCAAAACCCGGGCACGACCCGGGACAGGGAAGATCCGAAAAAACAGACGGTCCATTCCAAATAAACCACAAATCATCTACATGTCGCCATCGTTAACTAGGCCGACAGCTGAGGCCGTGGCCGATAACCGAGGTGTGATGTGGGTTACAGGATAGCAGTAGCCGGTGCGACCGGAGCGGTCGGCCGCGAAATTCTCAAAACCGTGGCGGAGCGCAGCTTTCCGGTCGATGAGATCGTCGCCCTCGCCTCCCCCAGATCGGCCGGACGGGAGGTTTCCTTCGGTGACCGCACCCTGAAAGTGCAGAACCTGGAAACCTTTGAGTTCACCGGCTGGGATATTGCCCTGTTCTCCCCAGGCGCCTCCGTGTCCGCCGTCCATGCACCGCGCGCCGCAAAGGCCGGATGCGTCGTGATCGACAATACCTCCCACTTCCGTATGGAGCCCGACGTTCCCCTGGTCGTGCCTGAGGTCAATCCTCAGGACCTGAAAAAGGCGAAGCGGAAGATCGTCGCCAACCCCAACTGTTCTACGATCCAGATGGTCGTGGCCCTCAAGCCGCTGCATGATCTGTTCACCATAAAACGTGTGGTCGTCGCCACCTACCAGGCTGTGGCCGGAGCCGGTAAGGACGGTATGGACGAGCTGTTCGCCCAGACCAAGGGAAGCTTCGTCGGCGATCGTCCGAAGGTTGAGCAGTTCCAGAAACAGATCGCCTTTAACTGCATCCCGCAGATCGACCATTTCATGGATGACGGCTCCACCAAGGAAGAGTGGAAGATGACGGTCGAGACCCGCAAGATTCTCGATCCCGAGATCGCGGTGCTCGCGACCTGCGTGCGCGTCCCGGTCTTCATCGGCCACTCTGAAGCCATCTCGGTCGAGTTCGAAAACCCGGTCGATCTGGGCCGGGCACGGGATGCCCTGCGCGAGGCAGAGGGCGTCGTCCTGCTGGATGAGCGCGAGGACGGCGGATACATCACCCCGATCGAATGCGTGGGGGAAGATGCGAGCTATGTCTCCAGGCTGAGAATCGATCCGACCGTTCCGAGCGGCCTTGCGTTCTGGTGCGTGTCCGACAACCTCCGCAAAGGCGCGGCGCTGAACGCCGTGCAGATTGCCGAGGCCATGGTCGCCATGGACCTGATCGGCAACCGGGGCTGAAACTCTTCCGGCGCGGCAGGATTACGAATCCCCGCCGGATATCCTGCACACAATTACGCGAGCCGATCCGGGCCGCCGCGAACAGCATCCTGACCCGAACGGATACACATTGCGTATCCGGAATATTCCATTTTTCCCGCGTTCTGCCCGCCATTTCCACACACAGGCCTTCCCTGTCCTTATCAGGACCGCAGAAGTCCTGTTATTTTCAGAGGGTTTCCGCCTTTTCCTCCGGCGGCCTCCTCTCGGTCTCGTGTCCGTCCCGAGAATTGACCCCTGCCCCCGCACAAGCGTAGGAGCGGTTCGAGGTTATGGCCGGTAATCATTCCGGCTTTTATCATGGACGAAACCGCGAGGCGACGATGCAGGATGTCCGGGAAGCGCTCTATATCGGGAGCCGCAGCGACGGCACGTTAATCAGACGGCCGATGTCGCCGCATCTTCAGGTTTATAAGATGCGGCTTTCTATGTTCCTCTCCATTTCCAACCGTATAACCGGCGTGATCGCAACGGCCGGTTCGGCGCTGGGTGTGGCATGGCTGGCTGCCGTGGCAAAAGGACCGAAGGCTTTTGCCACGGCCCGCAAGGTGACCGGCAATCCGCTGGGACAGCTCGTGCTGTTCGGCTGGATCATCTCTCTGGTGTGGCACACCATCGGTGGCCTGCGGCATTTCATCTGGGATGTCGGCCAGCGTGACAGCAAGCAGGAGATCAACGAGGACGGCCCTGTGGCTGTCGGTGTGATCGCCGGTGTCGGTGTGGCACTGGCTCTTTCCCTGCTGGGTGTGTCCTGTGCCCGCGCCCGTCGCGGCCGTACGAAATAAGAGGGCAGGATCATGAACGCATCCAACACTCTCCACCACACGGTCAGACGCTCCCAGCTCGGCCGGGCACGTGGACTGGGCGCTGCAGGCAGCGGCCCGTCCCACTGGATTGCCGAACGGATCTCCGCCGCAGCCCTGCTGCCGCTCTCAGGCTGGTTTGTCGTGCAGATGTTCCGCCTCGGCGGCTCGTCTTATGAAGACGTAACCGCATGGGGTGCGCGGCCGGTCAATGCGACGATGCTTCTGGCCCTGGTTGCCACCAGCTTCTACCACGCCGAATCCGGGCTGCAGGTCATCGTTGATGACTATGTGCATGGCAAGGCGCATGCACCGACGAAGATCGCCGTAAAGATCGGCGTGTATCTCGTCGGGCTTCTGGGTGTGGTCTCCGTCCTGAAGATCGCCCTGGGCAGAGCATCCTCGAAATCCTGACCACAGCGGACGCGCAGCCCCGCCGGGGCGCGCTTCCGGCAAGCTGATTCACGACGGATCCTCCGGAGATTCCACGGAATCCCGGACAGATCGCAAGACAACGGAGCGTCATTGATATGAGCGCCACTTCCTCTCCCTCGCGGGGAGCCTACCGCATTGTCGACCACGCCTATGACGTCGTCGTCGTCGGTGCAGGCGGTTCCGGTCTCCGCGCTACGCTCGGTATGGGGGCCGCAGGCCTTTCAACCGCCTGCGTGACCAAGGTTTTCCCGACCCGCAGCCACACTGTTGCCGCACAGGGCGGTATCGGTGCGTCTCTCGGCAACATGGCCGAGGACAACTGGCGCTGGCACATGTACGATACCGTCAAGGGATCTGACTGGCTCGGAGACCAGGACGCCATCGAATTCATGTGCCGTGAGGCCGTTCCGGCCGTGCATGAGCTGGAACATTTCGGCGTGCCGTTCTCCCGCACCGAGGCGGGCAAAATCTATCAGCGTCCGTTCGGCGGCCATATGAGCGACTACGGCAAGGCCCCCGTGCCGCGCGCCTGCGCCGCTGCCGACCGTACCGGCCATGCGATCCTGCACACGCTGTATCAGCAGTGCCTCAAGCACAATGTCGAGTTCTTCGTCGAGTATTTCGCCGTTGACCTGATCATGGATGACGAAGGCGCATGTCGCGGCGTCATCGCCTGGTGCCTGGATGACGGCACGATCCACCGCTTCAATGCGAAGACGGTCGTCCTCGCCACCGGCGGCTATGGCCGTGCCTGGCAGTCCTGCACCTCCGCCCATACCTGCACCGGCGACGGCGGCGGCATGGTCATGCGCGCCGGGCTGCCGACCCAGGATATGGAGTTCGTGCAGTTCCACCCGACCGGCATCTATCCCGCCGGCTGTCTGCTGACAGAGGGCTGCCGTGGTGAGGGTGCCTATCTGACCAATGCGGAAGGCGAGCGCTTCATGGAGCGTTATGCCCCGACCGCCAAGGATCTGGCTTCCCGCGACGTGGTGTCCCGCGCCATGACGGTGGAAATCAAGGAAGGCCGTGGCTGCGGCACGAAAAAAGACCACATCATGATGCATCTGGAGCATCTTGGCTCTGATCTGCTGCATGAGCGTCTGCCGGGCATCATCGAGACCTCCCGCATCTTCGCCGGTGTGGACGTCACGAAGGAGCCGGTGCCGGTTCTGCCGACCGTTCACTACAACATGGGCGGCATTCCGACGAACATCCACGGTGAGGTCGTCCGCCCGACCGAAGACAACCCGGATGCGGTTGTCCCCGGCCTGATGGCCGTCGGAGAGGCCGCCTGCGTTTCCGTGCATGGTGCAAACCGTCTGGGCACGAACTCGCTTCTCGATCTGATCGTGTTCGGACGCGCCGCAGCCCGCCGCGCCGCCGAGATCGTCAAACCGACAGACTTCGTGAAACCGCTGCCTGCCGGTGCGGGTGAGCAGGCGCTCGACCGCCTTGACGCCATGCGCTACGCCAAAGGCGGAACGCGCGTTTCCGAAATGCGCGAGCGTCTGCAGCGCGACATGCAGACCCATGCCGCGGTGTTCCGTACGGAAGACAGCCTGAAAGAAGGCTGTGACAAGATCCGGCAGATCTGGTCAGAGAAGGGAGACCTGTCGGTTGCCGATCACTCCCTGATCTGGAACAGCGATCTGATGGAAGCGATGGAGTTCGAGAACCTTCTCGCGAACGCCACCGCAACGCTGGAGAGCGGCCTGCTGCGTCATGAAAGCCGCGGCGCTCATGCCCGTGACGACTTCCCCGATCGTGATGATCACGAATGGATGAAGCACAGCGTCTCCTGGCTTGACGAAAAAGGCGATACGAAACTGACCTACCGCCCGGTTCACATGAAGACTCTGACAGATGAGGTGGAAGTCTTCCCACCCAAGAAGCGCGTTTACTGATCCGGAACGCTCTGAGGAAAGCAAGGGAGACGCATCATGGTTGAGCTCAGACTTCCCCGTAACAGCACGGTCACGAAGGGGCAGCATTTTCCTGCCCCGGCCAGTGCGAAGAATGTCCGTACGTTCAAGGTGTACCGCTGGACGCCGGACGACGACAAGAATCCTGCAATGGATACCTATGACATCGATCTCGATCACATAGGTCCGATGGTTCTCGACGCGCTGATCCACATCAAGAACGATGTCGATCCGACGCTGACCTTCCGGCGTTCCTGCCGTGAGGGCATCTGCGGGTCCTGCGCGATGAACATCGACGGTGAGAATACGCTTGCCTGTCTGAAGCCGATCGACAGCATGACCGGCGATATTCTCATCAATCCGCTGCCGCATATGCCGATCGTCAAGGATCTCGTATCCAATCTTGACGGTGCCTATGCCCAGCTGCGCTCCATCGAGCCCTGGATGAAGAGTGACAGCGCCCCGCCCCCGGACGGAGAGCGTCTGCAGTCTCCCGAGGAGCGTGCGAAGCTGGACGGCATGTGGGAGTGCATCCTGTGCTTCTGCTGCACCACATCCTGCCCGTCCTACTGGTGGAACGGTGACCGCTATCTCGGCCCGGCAACGCTTCTGGCCGCCTATCGCTGGATTGCCGATACGCGCGACGAGGACACGGGCGAACGTCTGGACTCGCTTGAGGACACGTTCAAGCTCTATGCCTGCCGCACGATCATGAACTGCACCCAGACCTGCCCGAAGGGTCTGAACCCGGCCAAGGCCATCGGCCGGATCAAGGAACTGCAGGTTGAACGCAAGCTCTGATTTCTTCGGGAATCAGTCAGCCGCAAGAAAAACCCCGGGAGATCCGTCTCCCGGGGTTTTTTCATATCCGTCGAGGCCGGATGTGCTTTTCTACTTCTTCAGCTTCCTGATCTCTCTGAGGAGATCCTCACGCGAGGCCGCACCGGGGATCACTTCCTGTGTTCCGATCAGGAAAGTCGGGGTACCCTCAATCTCCAGCTTCTTAGCCAGAGCGATGTTCTCACGCATCGCAGCCGCGACATCCGGGCCTTCCATATCTTTCTCAAGCCTGTCCGCATCCAGACCAACCGACGCTGCAAGCTGGCGGATACGCGCCTGAGACGGCTGCTGCGTATCGTTCATCAGCACATGCTGCAGCTTCAGATATCCGTCCTGCCGGGCCGCAGCCAGCAGGGCCTTCGCCTCAAGCTGGCTGGCCGGTCCCAGGACTGGGATCACCTTCTCAACCAGCTTCAGCTGCGGCTCTTCTTTCACGATGCTGTCCAGATCCGGCAGCACCTTCCGGCAGTACGGGCAGCGCGGGTCATAGAACTCAACGACCTCGAGCGAACCGGCAGGATTCCCCAGAACCACATCGGTAGAACTGCCGCCAAGCCGGGCATGCTCATCAGCCGCAACCTTGAGCGCGCCCGCTTTCTGCTGCTGCTCGCTTTTCGCGTGCATCGCCTCAACGGCATCTGTCAGGATGGAAGGGTCGTTCCTCAGAGCCTGCCGGACAATCTCAACGATTTCCTGCCGCTGCCCGGGAGAGAATGTGTCTCCGGCCCGAGCCCGCGTGACCAACATCGTGCTCACGGCCACTTCCGCAAGCAGAACAAACAGTGCCGCTTTCCGCAGCCGGATTTTTCCGGAAAAAATCATCACGCCTTCCGTTCTGAACTCTGTCGCTGAAATACATAACGCTCCGGGCGCACAGGACGGCATGACATGCACGGGACCGGATATGAAACACGCATAAACATTGCTGGCAGGAAAGAACACCGCTAATCCATTGGCTGAGCCGTCGCGTCAGAGTGCAGCAGACGCGGGGCACCACACAAAGGGGAGAGCAGACCGCGTGCGCCAGCCGAAAAAGTGTTCTGTCACGAGCCGCCACGGAACAGCCTCCGAAACACGTCTTCTTCCCCAGCTGCTGGTCCGCGCCGCACTGGCGGGAACACTGAGCACATCCCTTGCCGCCTGCGATCTTTTCTCATCCTCCCAGGATCAGGGCAGCGGCACCTCCCTCTTCGGCTCGAACGGACATCGTGCCGCCGGATATACGGGTGAGGTCGTCGCGGATGAACCGGCCGCAGCCCTGGCCGCACGGAACGTTCTGTCTCAGGGCGGGAACGCAGCCGATGCCGCCGCAGCCTTGGGAATAGCGCTGGCGGTTACCCTGCCCTCGCGCGCGTCTCTCGGATCCGGCGGGGCCTGTCTGGCATGGAAGCCCGGCGATACGGAGGGGCAGGCTTTCCTGTTTCTCCCCGTCTCCGCCGGCGCTTCTCCGGCAGCTTCCGGAGCGCGGAGCGGAAAGGCTGCAGCACCCGTCTCGTCCGCCGCTGATCGTCCCGCTTCCGTGCCCATGCTTGCCCGCGGGCTTTTCCTGATGCAGCTGCGCTACGGCAGCGTGGATTTTGCGGATACCATTGTTCCGGCCCTGCGCCTTGCCTCAACTGGCACCGAGGTCAGCGCCCGTCTTGCCGCTGATCTCAAAACCGTTGAGGGACCCCTGCTGGCTGACGACGAAGCCCGCTCGATCTTTGCACGGCCCGACGGCAGCGCCATGCAGGCCGGTGATATCCTTCATCAGAGACATCTCGCCGGGACGCTGGAGAGAATGCGCAGTGCCGGTGTCGGTGATCTCTATACCGGTGCGCTGGCGCAGATTCTCATCAGCAGCGCGGGGGCGAGCGGAAGCGGCATCGATATCAATCGCCTCCGCAGCTCCGTCCCCGCTCAGGCACGTCCTCTGACCCTGCGCTCCGGTGCCTATGACATCTCGTTCCTCCCTCCACCCGCCGATGGCGGTCTCGGGACGGCGGTTGCGTTCCGGGCGCTGAACAATGGCGGCAGGGATAACGGTCAGACAGCCCGGCGGATTGTCGCGGCCTGGCGTTCAGGCCACGGTTCCGATCCGCAGGCCATCCTCAACTCATCTGCCTCCGCCCCCTCGGCTCCGGCGCTGCCCGCTCTCCCGGCCTCGACAAGCTTTGCCGTGGCGGACAGCAAGGGCGGGGCCGTTGCCTGTGCCCTGACCATGAATAATCTGTTCGGAACCGGTCGTGTTTCGGGCTCCACCGGAATCGTGCTGGGCGCCTCTCCCGAGCGTAAGCCTCTGCCTCTGCTGACTGCAGCCATCGCCCATCACGGACGGGACTCGTTCCGTGCCGCCGTGACCGCATCAGGACAGAACGATGCCGCAGATGCTGCCGCCCAGGCGCTGGCGGATATCGCCGGAGGCAGGCATCCCTCTTCACGGCATACCAGCACGCCTGCAGGCCGTGTGAATGCCCTGAGCTGCCCGCAGGGACTGCCCGGCGGGCAGAGCTCCTGCTACGGATGGACCGATCCTGCGGGTGGCGGATATGCAACCGGCTCCTCCGGGAAATAAACGGCAGGGGGATATCATCCCCCTCCGAAACTCCGGACCAGACTCCCGGCGACAAGCTGCCAGCCGTCAACCATCACGAAAAAGATGAGCTTGAACGGCAGGGAGATTGTTGCCTGAGGCAGCATCATCATACCGAGACTCATCAGAACGGCTGAGACCACGAGATCGATGATGAGGAACGGCAGATAGAGCAGGAATCCCATCTCGAAACCCCGGCGTAACTCCCCGATCATGAAGGCCGGCATCAGTACACGCCAGGGAGTTTCAGAGGTGGTCCCGTCTGATCGGACAGTTTCTGGGTTTGAATAAACTATACCCGTTGTTGTTATGCCGCCATTCTGACGGCGCTGCTGTTGGCCCTCTGGTCCGGGGTTAACCCCGGACCAGAGGGCGTCGGCGCGTCA
>NZ_JAJJND010000031.1 GCF_029759835.1 Acetobacter sp. AN02 | reverse complement strand
CGGATACGGTTTGCGTGCAGTATTCATCCATCCGTTCTGAAACACTCACGCACGAAAGTACATAACACTCTCTAGGAAGATATTGACAAGTAAAATGAATAAATTATTTTATAAAATAAGAAAATTATTCTACCTTAATTATATCATAAATACATGAACATGGCGATGTCGAAGGCGCTTTGTAAAGAAATTGAAAGCCGGATTTCCTGAGAGTAAAGGTAAGGTCGGAACAGGGTTGTTTAATATTTCTGCAGGATTCCGGTGGACTTGCTGTACAGGCCGCCTGTGTCTGCGGTGTCGGATTCTGACACGCACTGCGTGGAATGAATTTATCTTTTACCTGCAATGAAATTGCAGCTGATCGTGTTCTGCGGGGACTGCCGGAGGGATGTGGTCGGATTTTATGTCCGGGCCGAAGGGTATTGCCTGCTTCTGCCGCTTGCCCGGGGCGATTTACTGAGGTAAGTCCGCGCATTCAAATCAGCTGGGCAGGCCTGCGGTCTGTTCCGGAACCACGCGGGCGTGGTGGAATTGGCAGACACGCCAGATTTAGGTTCTGGTGGCGCAAGCCGTGGGGGTTCAAGTCCCTCCGCCCGTACCAGAGTTCCGGGAGGTCGGATTATCTGCCAGCCTGACGATGACTGAATGATGTGAACGAGAGGATGGCCTGACTGATGCAGGTGACAGAGACGCTTTCCGAAGGCCTGAAATGCGGTTTTACCGTCACTGTGCCTGCGGCTGATCTGGCGGAACGCGAAGCCGCCCGTCTGAAGGAAGTGGGCGCTTCCCTGCGTCTGCCGGGCTTCCGTCCGGGCAAGGTGCCTGCGGCTGTCGTGCGTCAGCGTTTTGGTGAGAGCGTGAAGGGTGAGGCTCTTGAGGAGACGGTGAGCGGTGCTGTCCGTTCGCTGTTCGAGGAGCGTGGTCTGCGTCCTGCCGGTCAGCCGAAGGTTGATCTGACGTCCGGAGCCGACGGCAAGGGCGATGTCGTCTTCACGATCGAGGTCGAGGTTCTCCCGGAGATTGCGGAGCCTGACCTGTCGGGTCTGGAACTGACGCGCCTGAAGGCGACGCCGTCAGCCGAGACGATTGACAAGGCTCTGAACGATATTGCGAAGCGTCAGCGTACGTTCGAGGACGTGACGGAAGACCGTCCGGCCGTGAAGGGCGACGTTCTGGTCGTTGATTTCGAAGGCAAGCGCGATGGCGTGGCGTTCGAAGGCGGTACGGCGCAGGATGTCAGCATCGAGCTGGGCGGAGAGGGGTTCATTCCCGGTTTTGCGGACCAGATGGAAGGCATGAAGGCGGGCGAGGAGAAGGTCATCACCGTGACGTTCCCGGCCGACTATCACGCTGCGGATCTGGCCGGTCAGGAAGTGACCTTCGACATTCGTGCGAAGCAGCTCAAAAAGCCGGTTGAGACCGCGATCGATGACGATCTGGCGAAGAAGATCGGCTTTGAGGGGCTGGAGCAGCTGCGTGAGCTGATCTCGAAGCAGGTGGAGGGTGAGTATGAGCAGCTCTCCCGTCTGCGGATCAAGCGCGAGCTGCTCGATGCTCTGGCGAAGATGCTCGACTTCCCGGCTCCCGAGAGCATGGTAGAAGTCGAGTTCGCCGAGATCTGGCGTCGTGTTGATGCGGATCGCAAGGCGGGTCAGCTGGATGATGAGGACAAGGACAAAGACGAGGAGACGCTGCGTGCGGATTACCGCCGTATTGCAGAGCGTCGTGTGCGCCTTGGTCTGCTTCTGGCGGAGATCGGCCGCAGCAAGAACATCACTGTCACGCAGGACGAGATGCTCCGTGCGATTCGCGCCGAGGCCATGCGTTATCAGGGTCAGGAGCAGGCGGTTTTTGAGTTCTTCCAGAAGAACCCGCAGGCAGCCGAGAATCTCCGTGGTCCGATCTTCGAGAACAAGGTTGTGGACTACGTGATCGAGCTGGCGAAGGTGACGGATAAGGAAGTCACGCCGGAAGAGCTGGCGGAAATGCCGCCGGCAGAGGTATGACTTCTCTGATACTCCGTGATTTTACGGCTCCGGCGTGCCGGTACGGAACATAAAAGCAGAAAGCCGGGCAGCCATGCCCGGCTTTTTACGTGATATGTCCGGCCTTATGCAGGAATCTCATCTGCATGGGGTGGTATCGTGGCCGTTTATCTCTATCTTAGTCGGACTGAACGGTGACGGAATGTGTGCGACGCTCCGTTGTGTCACTGCCATGCGTTTATGGTCGGGAATATGAATATGAGGGATCGGGATCCCGTCGAGATTTATAACAATGCGCTCGTGCCGATGGTGGTTGAGCAGACGTCTCGCGGGGAGCGGGCGTTTGATATCTATTCCCGCCTTCTGCAGGAGCGGATTATCTTCCTGACCGGTCCGGTCTATGATCAGGTGGCCTCGCTGATCTCGGCGCAGCTCCTGTATCTGGAAAGCGTCAATCCGACCAAGGAAATCTCGTTTTATATCAACAGCCCGGGCGGCGTCGTGTCTGCCGGTCTCGCGATCTATGATACGATGCAGTATATTCGCAGTCCGGTCAGCACGGTCTGTCTGGGTATGGCGGCTTCCATGGGGTCGCTGCTCCTGGCGGGTGGTGAGGCAGGGCGTCGCTTCGCGCTTCCCAATGCCCGCGTGATGGTGCATCAGCCGTCCGGCGGCGCGCAGGGCCAGGCAAGTGATATCGAGATTCAGGCCCGTGAGATCCTGACGATCCGTCAGCGTCTGAACGAGATTTATCGCGAGCACACCGGCCGGACGCTGGAAGAGATCGAGAGCAGCCTGGAGCGGGATACCTATATGTCCGCGCAGGAAGCGCATAAGTTCGGCATCGTGGATGAGGTGATTGTCAATCACGCCGCTGCGAAGACGGATGAAAAGAAACAGTGATGATGCCGTTCTCCGGCTTTTTCCGCTGCGGCGGAGGGGGCGGTAAGGCAGGAAAGCCGGCGGCTCCGCTGCCGGCGCAGGGATCCGGTTCTGGAAAACAGGCCGGGCGGGTTCGGGAGGGCTCATGAGCGCGAAGTCAGGCGATTCCAAGAATACGCTTTACTGCTCGTTCTGTGGGAAATCGCAGCATGAGGTCCGCAAGCTGATTGCCGGCCCGACTGTGTTCATCTGCGACGAATGTGTTGAGCTCTGCATGGATATCATCCGTGAGGAGCATAAGACCGCGCTTGTCAGCAAGGCGCGTGACGGCGTGCCGACGCCGCGTGAGATATGCAAGGTCCTTGATGACTATGTGATCGGGCAGTTTGACGCGAAGAAAGTGCTCTCCGTTGCGGTGCATAATCACTACAAGCGGCTGAACAGCGTTACGAAGAGCGGTGATGTCGAGATTGCGAAATCCAACATCCTGCTTGTCGGTCCCACAGGATCGGGCAAGACGCTGCTTGCACAGACGCTGGCGCGGATCATCGATGTCCCGTTTACGATGGCGGACGCCACGACGCTGACCGAGGCCGGATATGTCGGTGAGGATGTGGAGAACATCATCCTCAAGCTGCTGCAGGCTGCGGATTACAATGTTGAGAAGGCGCAGCGGGGCATCGTCTATATTGACGAGATCGACAAGATTTCCCGCAAGTCCGACAACCCTTCCATCACGCGCGACGTGAGTGGTGAGGGTGTGCAGCAGGCGCTGCTCAAGCTGATGGAAGGCACCGTAGCTTCCGTTCCGCCGCAGGGCGGGCGCAAGCACCCCCAGCAGGAGTTTCTGCAGGTGGATACGACGAACATGCTGTTTATCTGCGGTGGTGCCTTTGCCGGGTTGGAGAAAGTCATTTCCGCGCGTGGCAAGGGATCGGGCATCGGCTTCGGTGCGGATGTTCAGTCTCCGGATGACCGCCGGACGGGCGCGATTCTCAAGGATGTCGAGCCTGAGGATCTGCAGAAATTCGGTCTGATTCCGGAGTTTATCGGCCGTCTGCCGGTGATCGCCACGCTGGACGATCTTGATGAGGCCACTCTGGTGCGGATCCTTTCCGAGCCGAAGAATGCTCTTGTCCGGCAGTATGCCCGTCTGTTCCAGATGGAAGACGTGAAGCTGACGTTCACGGATGATGCGCTCAGGGCGATCTCGTATCGTGCGATCGAGCGTAAGACCGGTGCGCGTGGCCTCAGGTCCATCATGGAGAGCATTCTGGTCTCCACCATGTTTGATCTGCCCGGACTTGAGGGTATTGAGGAAGTTGTCGTGAACCGCGATGTTGCGGAGGGCCGGTCCGAGCCGGTCTATGTTTACGGCAAGGGACTGGAGCAGCCGGCGGAGCAGTCTGCCTGAGGCGGATTCCTTCAGCCGGAGGGCTCTTCTTGCGCCCGGGGATACCACGCCCCATGTCAGCAGGGATGGTGAATGCTCCTTACTGCGTCGCCTTTGCGTCGCAACGCCGGATTTCCGGCCGGAACCGGAGGGATATCCCCGGTTCACATAATGTTTTTTCCGTTTTTTCCGTCCGCTGGTCTGCGCCGCTTCAGGGCAGGCCCGGCGTGACCGTCCCCAGGGAGGTCAGTTCCTATGACCGATGATAGCAAGAAACCCGCTCCCCGCCGTCGTGTAAAAAAAGAGACGGAGGAAGCTTCCGCAGTGAAGCCCGCAGTGGTGAAGAAGGAATCGAAGAAACGCGCTGCTGCTGCGACGGCAGCGGCGCCTGAGAACTCCGCGTCGGCGAAGATCGAGGCAGGCGGCGTGCAGCGTGTGGCTGTTCTTCCCCTGCGGAACATCGTCGTGTTCCCGCATATGATCGTGCCGCTTTTCGTCGGGCGTGAGAAATCTGTCCGGGCGCTGGAGTCCGTTACGAAGAACGATATGGGCATCCTTCTGGTCGCCCAGAAAGATGAGTCTCTGGATGATCCGGGGGCTGACGACATCTATCGTTTCGGAACGGTTTCGACGATTCTGCAGCTTCTCAAGCTGCCTGACGGTACGGTGAAGGTGCTGGTCGAGGGCAGCCGTCGTGCCCGTGTGAAAGCCTTTCATGAGGTGGACGGGCATTTCGAGGCCGATATCGAGATTCTGGAAGAGGATCTGCCTGCCGGATCCGAGGCCGAGGCTCTGGGCCGCTCGGTTGTCACCCAGTTCGAGCAGTATATCCGTCTGAACAAGAAGATTGCTGCCGAGGTGATGGTCTCGCTCAATCAGATCAGCGATCTGTCCAAGCTTGCGGACACGATTGCGGGGCATCTGAATCTGAAGATTGCCGAGAGGCAGGAAATTCTCGAGACGTCGTCCGTGACGAAGCAGCTTGAGAAGATCTACGCGCATATGGAAGCGGAGATCGGCGTTCTTCAGGTGGAGAAGCGTATCCGCAGCCGCGTGAAGCGGCAGATGGAGAAGACGCAGCGCGAGTACTATCTGAATGAGCAGCTCAAGGCGATTCAGAAGGAGCTCGGAGAGGGTGAGGACGGTAAGGACGAGGCCTCGGAGATCGAGGAGCGGATCGAGAAGACCCGGCTGAGCAAGGAGGCTAAGGAAAAGGCGCAGGCCGAGCTTCGCAAGCTGCGGGGCATGAGTCCGATGTCGGCCGAGTCCACGGTTGTCCGGAACTATCTGGACTGGCTGCTTGGCGTGCCCTGGAAGAAGCGCACGAAGGTCCGTACGGATCTTGCCGATGCGGAAAAGACGCTGGATGAGAATCACTACGCTCTGGAAAAGGTGAAAGAGCGGATTCTGGAATATCTTGCGGTTCAGACGCGGTCGAAAAAGCTCAAAGGGCCTATTCTGTGCCTTGTCGGTCCGCCGGGCGTGGGCAAGACGACACTTGCGCGGTCCATCGCGAAGGCGACAGGGCGTGAATATGTCCGCATGTCGCTTGGCGGTGTGCGGGATGAATCCGAGATTCGCGGGCATCGCCGGACCTATATCGGGTCCATGCCGGGCAAGATCATCCAGGGAATGAAGAAGGCGAAGGTTTCCAACCCGCTCTTCCTGCTGGATGAGATCGACAAACTCGGTGCTGACTGGCGCGGTGATCCGGCTTCGGCTCTGCTGGAGGTGCTGGATCCGGAACAGAACGCGACGTTTGCGGATCATTATCTGGAGGTCGATTATGACCTTTCGGATGTGATGTTCATCACGACGGCCAACAGCCTGAATATGCCGCAGCCGCTGCTGGATCGTATGGAGATCATCCGTCTGTCCGGTTACACGGAGGATGAGAAGGTTGAGATTGCCCGTGCCCATCTGATTCCCAAGCAGGGAGAGGCGCATAATCTGAAGCCGGACGAGTGGTCGCTCAGTGATGAGGCGTTGCGGGAACTGATCCGGTTCTACACGCGTGAGGCCGGTGTCCGCAGTCTTGAGCGCGAGATTGCCCGCATTGCCCGCAAGGTGGTGAAGGAGATCGTGACCGGGAATGCGGTGCGTGTGGATGTCACGCCGGATGTGCTGGAGAAATACGCCGGTGTGAAACGCTATCTGCACGGGGAGACCGAGGCGGAGGATATGATCGGGGTTGTCACGGGGCTTGCCTGGACCGAGGTGGGTGGTGAGATCCTGACGATCGAGAGCGTGGTCGTGCCGGGCAAGGGGAATGTGAAGCAGACCGGCAAGCTGGGTGATGTGATGAAGGAGAGCGTCTCCGCGGCACTTTCCTATGTCCGCAGCCGCGCCACGACTTTCGGGATTCGCCCGGATCTGTTCGAGAAAAGGGACATTCATCTTCACGTTCCGGAAGGCGCGACTCCGAAAGATGGTCCTTCCGCAGGTATCGCGATGGCGACATCCCTCGTCAGTGTTCTGACTGGTATTCCCGTAAGACATGATATCGGAATGACCGGTGAGATCACGCTGCGCGGGCGTGTTCTTGCGATCGGTGGTCTGAAGGAAAAGCTGCTTGCGGCCCTGCGTGCGGGAATCCGGACCGTTTTCATCCCGAAGGAAAATGAGAAGGACATCGCGGAACTGCCTGATTCCGTGAAAAACGGTCTGGAGATCATTCCCGTCTCGCATGTGGACGAGGTGATCAGCCGGGCTCTGGTGCGCAAACCCCAGCCGATCGAGTGGAATGAGGAGCTGGAAGAGCGTCTTGCGGCTCAGAAAGCGGCCATTGCCTCTCCGCCGGTTGCTCACTGAGGGTGAGGTGCAGACAGACGGCCCGGCGTCAACCCGGGCCGTCTCTATTTTTCAGCAGGATTTCGCTGTTGACGCGGCGGAAAACGGCTTCAATAGTGCGCCGCGGATTGCCCGGTGTCGTGAAGAGGTTTCCGGCTGCCGGCGCAGAACAGAGAAAGGCAAGTTATGGATAAGCCGCTGAACAAGCAGGAGCTCGTGGCCGCAGTCGCCGACGAGGCCGATCTGCCCAAGGCCAAGGCCTCTGAAGTTGTAGACGCAGTCTTCGGTGCGATCGAGAACGCGCTGAAGAACGGTCAGGAAGTCCGTCTCGTCGGGTTCGGTACGTTCGTGACCGCCCATCGTAAGGCGACCAAGGGCCGCAACCCGCGTACGGGTGAGGAAATCGATATTCCGGCTTCCACCTCTGTTCGCTTCAAACCCGGCAAGTCCCTCAAGGATGCCGTCGGCTGACCCAGCCTGACGTCCGGCCTCTTTACCGGGGCCGGAGCCATGCCGGCTGTCTGTTCTGGCCGGCCCGCCCGGTGGTCCTCAGGGCCACCCCTGATCCTGCGGGATCAGGGCAGGGTGATTTTTCCGCATTCTGCACTTGCATCGCCGCGGTAAACGTATAAACACCGTTCCGGGCGATTAGCTCAGCGGTAGAGCGTCTCGTTTACACCGAGATGGTCGGCGGTTCGATCCCGTCATCGCCCACCATTTTCCCCTGCATGACAAATTCTTTCACCGGACAGGCTGCGGCCCGGCATATTCTGTGCAAGAATGCCCCGCGACGTGAATGATTATAACGGCATGATTCCGGAATAAATCACGGCCTCACAGGAATTTGCCTTCGGATTAATCAGTTCGGGGTGGTGCTGTGACTTCCGGGGACATAGGTTCGGGCTGACTGATCGTTACGGTGTCCGTGATGACCGGTGAGGTGATGCGGGGGCCCGTGTGGTTTCTGTCTGAGCCGGAAGCGAGGAGATGGGGGAAATGCAGTCGGTTCTGGGTGATTATCTTCCGGTTCTGATATTCGGAATTATCTCCGTCGGCATTGCCGCGGCGATGCTGGGGTCATCCCTGCTGTTCGGGCATCAGAAGCCGTATGCCGAGAAGCTTTCGGCTTATGAGTGCGGTTTTGAGGCGTTTGACGATGCCCGCCGCAGATTCGATGTCCGGTTCTATCTCGTCTCGATTCTCTTCATCATTTTCGATCTTGAGGTCGCGTTCCTGTTTCCCTGGGCGGTCAGCCTGTCGCGGATCGGGCTTGCGGGGTTCCTCTCGATGATGGTGTTCCTGGGTGTTCTGGGAATCGGATTTATCTATGAGTGGCGCAAGGGCGCCCTTGACTGGGACTGAGGCGATGTCCGGCAATATACAGACAGGCTCCGGCCCCCTTCTTCCTTCAGGTGGCGGAGAGCCTGACAGCATTGCCTGGAACCGTGAGGCGCTTCCGCCCGGTCCGGAGCAGGATGCGTTCGTCCGCGGAATCACCGGTGAGATCAGCGAGAAGGGATTTGTCGTCGCAAGTCTCGACAAACTGGTGAACTGGGGTCGCACCGGGAGCCTGTGGCCGATGTCATTCGGTCTGGCCTGCTGCGCCGTGGAAATGATCCACGCCTATATGCCGCGCTATGATCTGGACCGCATGGGCATCATTCCCCGCGGCTCTCCGCGTCAGTCCGACGTAATGATCGTTGCCGGAACCCTGACCAACAAGATGGCTCCGGCCCTGCGCCGCGTCTATGACCAGATGGCCGAGCCGCGCTGGGTGATCTCCATGGGGTCCTGCGCCAATGGCGGCGGATATTATCACTATTCCTATTCCGTGGTGCGCGGCTGCGACCGCATCGTGCCGGTGGATGTGTATGTCCCCGGGTGCCCTCCCACGGCTGAGGCGCTGATCTACGGCATCATGCTGCTTCAGAAGAAAATCCGCCGGACAGGGACGATTCTGCGTGGCTGATCCGATCACACCCTCTCCGGAGCAGGCTCTGACGCCTGCACAGCTCCGCGCCGTCCGCACGCAGGGCGGTCTGGGAGCTCTGGCCTTCATTCTCTCCACCTCGCTCCCGGAGATATACTCCGCTGCGCTTGAGGGCGGAGAGCTGGTGATCCGTACGCATCGGGACCGGCTTCTGCCGCTGATGCAGATGCTGCGCGATGATCCGCGATTTAAATTCGAGCAGCTGATGGATGTCTGCGGCGTGGACTTTCCGCAGCGGCCCGAGCGGTTCGATGTGGTTTATAATCTGCTTTCGGTCACGAAAAACCTGCGCGCCCGCGTGATCGTCACGGCCGATGAATCAAGGCCGGTGCCTTCGGTTCATGGCCTGTGGCCCTGTGCCACCTGGTGGGAGCGCGAGTGCTTCGATCTGTTCGGTGTTCTGTTTTCCGGACAGCCGGACCTGCGCCGGATTCTGACTGATTACGGGTTTGAGGGGTATCCGCTCCGCAAGGACTTCCCGCTCACCGGGTATACCGAGGTGCGCTACGACATCGAGCGTCGCCAGATCGTGCATGAGCCGGTGACCCTGAAGCAGGATTTCCGGGATTTCGATTTCGTCTCTCCCTGGGAGGGGATTCTGACCCTGCCGGGCGATGAGAAGGCGCATGAAATCCGCCAGATCATGAAGCCGCTGAAATGACGGATAAAGCCATGACGGATGACAGAACGGCTGCAACGGCGGAAGCCGTGCAGGAAAGCGAGATCCTGCCGGGTGCGAGCGTGCTGGACACGGACGTTCCTGAGAGTCTGATGCCTGAGAAGGTGGCGGAGGCGACGGTTGAGCGCCGTACCGTGGAGATTGACAGCCACGCGCTGAATTTCGGGCCGCAGCATCCGTCCGCGCATGGTGTGCTGCGTCTGGTGCTGGAGATGGAGGGTGAGGTTGTCGCCCGCGCCGTTCCGCATATCGGTCTGCTGCATCGTGGTACGGAAAAGCTGATCGAATATAAGACGTATCAGAAGGCGTTGCCGTATTTTGATCGTCTCGATTACGTGTCTCCGATGTGTGAGGAGCATGCCTTCGCGCTGGCGACGGAAAAGCTGCTCGGGATCGAGCCGCCGGAGCGCGGGAAGTGGATTCGCGTTATTTTCGCGGAGATCACCCGTATCCTGAATCATATCCTCAACCTGACGGCGATGGGTCTGGACTGTGGTGCGGTCACTCCTGCCCTGTGGGGATATGAGGAGCGCGAGAAGCTCATGGAATTCCATGAGGGTGTTTCAGGTGCGCGCTTTCACGCGAATTATTTCCGCGTCGGTGGTGTGTCGCGTGACATGCCGGCCGGGATGGAAGAGAAAATCGCGAAATGGGCTGAGGAGTTTCCGGCTTGGATCGACGATCTGGAATCCCTGCTGACCGAGAACCGGATCTGGAAGCAGCGCACGGTCGGGATCGGTGTTTTTACTTCCGAACAGGCGCTTGCTTGGGGTTTTTCCGGTCCGTGTTTGCGGGGATCCGGTGTTCCGTGGGATCTGCGCCGGTCGCAGCCTTATGACAACTATGACAAGGTTCAGTTCAACGTTCCGGTTGCCCGTCATGGTGACTGTTATGACCGCTATCTCGTCCGTGTGGCCGAGATGCGGGAGAGCGTGAAGATCATCAGACAGGGGCTGGAGCAGATTCGCCCCGGTCCGGTGAAGGTTCAGGATCCGAAGTTCAGTCCGCCGCCGCGTGCGGAGATGAAGCGGTCGATGGAGGCCCTTATCCACCACTTCAAGCTCTATACAGAGGGCTATCACGTGCCGCCGGGCGCGACCTACACCGCTGTCGAGACGCCCAAGGGTGAATTCGGCGTGTATCTGGTGGCGGATGGCAGCAACCGTCCCTATCGCTGCAAGATCCGGCCGACAGGGTTCTCACATCTTCAGGCAATCGACGAGCTGTCACGCCGCACCATGCTGGCGGATACGGTAGCGATTATCGGTTCGCTTGACCTCGTATTCGGAGAGGTGGACCGATGAGCGTTTCAGATCACGTCCAGCCGGAGAGCTTTGCATTTGATGCGCAGAGCGAGCCTGAGATCGCGAAGGCTCTGGCTCGCTATCCGGAAGAGCGCAAGGCATCTGCCGTGATGCCTCTTCTTTATATCGCGCAGGATCAGATGGGCCGGCAGACGGGCAGTGCGTGGATTCCGACGGCGGCGATGGATGAGATTGCCCGCCGGCTGGAGATCGCGCCCGTTCGCGTCTATGAGGTGGCGTCGTTCTACTTCATGTACAACCGCAGCCCGATCGGGAAATATCATCTGCAGGTCTGCACGACGACGTCCTGCTGGCTGCGTGGCTCGGATGACGTTGTCGCTGCGTGTCGGCGTGCGACCGGGATCAGCCATTTTGGCGAGACGAGCGAGGATGGCCTGTTCACCATGACGGAAGTCGAGTGTCTCGGGGCCTGCTCCAATGCGCCGATCCTGCAGGTAGATAATGATTTTTACGAGGATCTGGACGGGCCCCGCACGGAGGCGCTGATCGAGGCGCTGCGCCGGGGCGAGCGTCCGGAGCCGGGACCGACGGTAGATCGACTGTGCTCCGCGCCGGAAGGCGGCCGCCGGGTGCTGCTGGATGAGGATACCGGTCAGTCACAAGGTCAGGGATGAGGGGAGCAGGGTCATGCTGAGCGATAAGGACCGCATGTTCACCAATCTCTACGGGCAGCATGACTGGCGGCTGGCCGGTGCCCGTGCGCGTGGTGACTGGGATGGTACGGCTGAGATCATTGCGAAGGGACGCGATGCCATCGTCAGCGAGATGAAGGCGTCAGGTCTGCGCGGTCGTGGCGGGGCCGGATTTCCGACCGGCGTGAAGTGGTCCTTCATGCCTAAAGGTGATGGCCCGCTGCCGCATTATCTGGTCATCAACGGGGATGAATCGGAGCCGGGCACCTGTAAGGACCGGGAAATCCTGCGTCATGAGCCGCACAAGCTGATTGAGAGTGCGCTGATCGCCTCTTTCGCGATGGGGGCACATGCGGCCTACATCTATATCCGCGGTGAGTTCTATAACGAGGCGCGGCATCTTCAGTATGCGATTGATGAGGCCTATGAGGCCGGTCTGATCGGCCGTAATGCGGCCGGAAGCGGCTGGGATTTCGATTTCTACATTCATCGCGGCGCGGGTGCGTATATCTGCGGTGAGGAAACGGCGCTGATCGAAAGTCTGGAAGGGAAGAAGGGGCAGCCTCGTATGAAGCCGCCTTTCCCGGCCGGATGTGGTCTTTATGGCTGCCCGACGACCGTGAACAACGTGGAGAGCATTGCCTCGGCATCCACGATCCTGCGGCGCGGGGCGGCGTGGTTCAGCGGCCTTGGCCGTCCGAACAATGCCGGCACCAAGCTGATGGCCATTTCGGGCCATGTGAACACGCCCTGCGTGTTTGAAGAGGAGCTGGGTGTTCCTCTGAGGGATATTATCGAGATCCATGGCGGTGGCGTGCGTGGCGGCTGGGATAATCTGCTTGCCGTCATTCCGGGTGGCTGCTCAGTGCCGCTTCTGCCGAAATCCGTCTGCGAGACCGTGCTGATGGATTACGACAGCCTGAGGGAAAACAAGACCTCGCTCGGTACAGCGTGTATGATCGTGATGGATAAATCCACGGATATCATCCAGGCCATCGCCCGGTTTTCCCAGTTCTACAAACACGAGAGCTGTGGTCAGTGCACGCCCTGCCGTGAGGGTACGGGCTGGCTGATGCGGGTGATGAAGCGCATGGTCGAGGGACGGGCGGAGATCGAGGAAATCGATATGCTCGAACAGGTGACGCGTCAGATCGAGGGGCACACCATCTGCGCTCTGGGCGATGCGGCGGCCTGGCCGGTTCAGGGACTGATCCGGCATTTCCGTCCGGTCATGGAGCAGCGCATCCGTGATTATAAGGCAAGACTGGGTGGTGCCGGGACCGTGCAGGTACCGCACGGCGTTCCCGTGGCAGCGGAGTAACTTCAATGGTGAGAGTCATCGTCGACGGCACGCCGGTCGAAGTGGCCGCAGGGTCCAGCGCGCTTCAGGCCTGTGAGGCCGCCGGGAAGGAAATTCCCCGCTTCTGCTATCACGAACGTCTGTCCGTAGCGGGTAACTGCCGCATGTGTCTGGTTGAGGTGGTGCGTGCGCCCAAGCCGGTTGCATCATGTGGTTTCCCGGTTTCTGACGGGATGGAGATCCGCACGGATACCGAGACGGTCCGTCGTGCCCGTCGTGCCGTGATGGAATTCCTGCTGATCAATCACCCGCTGGACTGTCCGATCTGCGATCAGGGCGGCGAGTGCGATCTTCAGGATCAGGCATACGGCTACGGCTCGGGCATCTCGCGCTATCACGAGGAAAAGCGTGCGGTCACGAACAAGGATCTCGGTCCGCTGGTCAAGACCGTGATGACCCGCTGCATCCAGTGCACGCGCTGTGTCCGGTTCTGCACCGAAGTTGCGGGCACGCCGGAGCTGGGCGGAATTTCCCGTGGCGAGAATCTGGAGATCAGCACCTATGTTGAAAAGGCGCTGACGTCCGAGCTGTCCGGTAATCTGATCGATATCTGCCCTGTCGGCGCGCTGACTTCAAAGCCCGGTGCTTTCCAGGCACGTCCCTGGGAGATGAAGAAGGCCGACTCCATCGACGTGACGGATGCGCTCGGGACCAACACGGTCGTTCAGGTGCGTGGCGGAGAGGTGAAGCGCATCGTTCCGCGTGTGAATGACGAGGTGAACGAGGAGTGGCTCTCCGATAAGGGGCGTTTTTCCGTGGATGGCCTGAAGCGCCGTCGTCTGGACCGTCCCTGGGTGCGTGTGCATGGCAAGCGTCAGGCCGTATCATGGCAGGATGCTTTTGTTGCCATCGCCAAGCGGCTTGAGGGCGTACCCGGCAACCGGATCGGTGCGATTGCGGGTGATCTGTGCGATGCGGAGAGCCTGACGGCCCTGCGTGATCTGATGGAGTCGCTCGGTTCGGCTAATCTCGACTGTCGCCAGGACGGTGCGGCCTATGATCTGTCGGACCGCTCCCGCTATACTTTTGCCAGTGGTGTGACGGGCATTGACGAGGCCGATGCGCTTCTGATCATCGGTGCCGCACCGCGTCATGATGCGCCTGTGCTGAATGCACGGATACGCAAGCGGTATCTTTCCCTCGGTCGCGGGAAATTCCCGATCGGCGTGATCGGTCCGCAGCCATCCGATACGACCTGGTCGTATGAGGCGCTGGGTGAAGGGCCGGACGTGCTGGCCTCGCTTTATGATGGCAGTCACCCGTTCTGCGAAGCGCTCCGGACGGCGGAAAAGCCGATGATCATTCTTGGTCACGGCGCGCTGGTCCGGGAGGATTCGCTTGCGATCCAGGCAGCCGTCCGCCACATCGCGGAGACGACCGGTGTGGTGAAGGATGGCTGGAACGGCCTGAATATCCTGCACACCGCCGCATCCCGTGTGGCTGCGCTTGATCTCGGTTTTGTACCCGGGCAGGGCGGACGCAGCATGCGCGGCATGCTCAGCAGCGGTGTGGACGTGCTCTGGCTGCTTGGCGCCGACGAGTTCCCGGTCGGTGGCATAAGCCCGGAGACGTTCGTGATCTATCAGGGATCACATGGTGATGCGGCTGCGGCGCGGGCGGATGTCATTCTGCCGGGCGCGGCCTGGACGGAGAAGGACGGCACCTATGTCAATACCGAAGGCAGGGTGCAGCAGGCGTTCCGTGCCGTTTTCCCGCCCGGAGAGGCGCGGGAGGACTGGCGCATCATCCGCGCATTCTCCGAAGTGATCGACCATCGTCTGCCGTTTGACACGGCGGAGGAACTGCGGGCCCGTATGGCGCGGATCAATCCGGTTTTTGTCGGCGGTGCTCCTGCTTCCGTATCACAGCCGCCTTTCGCAGGCAGCGAGACCATCATGACGGACCGGCCGTTCCGCCTGTCCCGTCAGTCCTATTATCTCACCAATCCGGTCAGCCGGGCGAGTGAGACCATGGCGGAGTGTGCGCGTGTTTATTCCGTGCCCGCCGCGATTGCAGCGGAGTAAGGGAGCGTGGCGCACTTCTTCTACGACACGACGGCCGGGCATGTGATTCTGATCGTGCTTGAGGCGCTTGCGGTTCTCGTGCCGCTTCTTCTGGCCGTGGCCTATCTCACGCTCATGGAGCGTAAGGTGATGGCCGCGATGCAGATGCGGAAAGGGCCGAACGTCAACGGTGTTTTCGGTCTGCTTCAGGCTTTTGCCGATGCGATCAAGATGATCACCAAGGAGACGATCATCCCTTCAGGGGCGAACCGTTTCCTGTTTCTCTTCGCTCCGTTCCTGACTTTCTCCTTGGCCATGCTGGCATGGGCGGTGGTTCCGACAGGTAACGGGCTGGCGGTCGCGAACATCAATGTCGGAATCCTGTATCTCCTTGCGATCTCCTCGCTCGGTGTCTACGGCATCCTGATCGCGGGCTGGGCATCGAACTCCAAATACGCCTTTCTCGGCGGGCTGCGTTCTGCCGCGCAGATGGTGTCCTATGAGGTCTCGATCGGACTTGTGATCGTTTCGGTTCTGCTGCCCGTCGGCAGTCTCAACCTGAACGACATCATTCTCGCGCAGCGCCATGTCTGGTTCTGCGTGCCGATGTTCCCGATGTTCATCCTGTTCTTCATCTCGGCCCTGGCGGAGACCAACCGTGCACCGTTCGATCTCCCCGAAGGCGAGAGCGAGCTGGTGGCGGGCTTCTTCGTGGAATATTCCTCGCTGGCTTTCGGTCTGTTCTTCCTTGGCGAATATGCGAACATGATCCTGATGTCAGGTATGGTCAGCATCCTGTTTCTGGGCGGATGGCTGCCTCCGCTGGGGATCGCGCCGCTGACCTGGATTCCCGGGCCGCTCTGGCTGATTGCCAAGATCATCTTCTGTCTTTTTGTTTTCATCTGGGTCCGCGCCACGTTCCCGCGCTATCGTTACGATCAGCTGATGCGGCTGGGATGGAAGGTATTCCTGCCTTTCTCGCTGCTGTGGATGATCGGCACCGCCGGGTTCCTACTTGCCACGGGCCTTCTGCCGCAGGGAATGAGCTGATGGCCGGAATCGACCTCAAGGCCTTCCTTCTGAAGGAAATCGCTTCAGGCATGGCCTCGACCTTCAGGATGATGTTCAGACCGAAGGCGACCCTGAATTATCCCTATGAGAAGGGACCGCTCTCTCCGCGTTTTCGCGGGGAGCATGCGCTGCGTCGTTATCCGAACGGCGAGGAGCGCTGCATCGCCTGCAAGTTGTGTGAGGCGACCTGCCCGGCCGAGGCGATCACGATCGAGTCGGAGCCGCGTGATGACGGCTCCCGCCGGACGACACGCTACGATATCGACATGACGAAGTGCATCTATTGCGGTCTGTGTGAGGAAGCCTGCCCGGTGGATGCGATCGTTGAGGGACCGAATTACGAATTCGCGACCGAGACCCGGGAGGAGCTGATGTACAGCAAGGAAAAGCTCCTTGAGAACGGTGACCGCTGGGAAGCTGTCCTGGCACGGAGGCTTGAGCTCGATGCGCCGTATCGCTGAGACATCTGCCGCCACAGTGGCGGTGTTCTGCCGCAGGGAGGTGCAGCCATGCTGACGCAGATCGTATTTTATGTCTTCTCCGCGGTGCTGGTCACTTCGGGAATGATGGTGATCAGTGCGCGCAACCCGGTGCATTCGGTGCTGTTCCTGATCCTTGCCTTCTTCAACGCTGCCGGTCTGTTTCTGATTGCGGGCGCCGAGTTCCTCTCGATGCTGCTGGTGATCGTCTATGTCGGCGCAGTTGCTGTCCTGTTCCTCTTCGTGGTCATGATGCTCGATATCGACTTCACGAAGATGCGTGAGGGGCTGCAGCGTTATGCCCCGTTCGGCGCGGCTGTCGGCGGCGTGCTGTTTGCGGAACTGGTGATGACCTTCCTGCACTGGGAGACATCGGCTGTCGTGGTGGCACCAGTCACCGGCGGTCTTGGTGAGCCCGGAGGTCCGCATACGAACACGGCGGCGCTCGGTAACGTGATCTACACGCATTATTTCCTGCCGTTCCAGGGATGCGGACTTGTGCTGCTGGTCGCGATGATCGGTGCCATTACCCTCACGCTCCGGGACCGTCCGACCGGCCGTCGCCAGGATATCAGCCTGCAGCACGCCCGCCGTCGTCAGGATACGCTCGATATGCTGGACCTGCCGCTTGGCAACAGTGTGGAAGAGAATGGCGGTTTCCGCCGTCCGGCAGATTCCTATTATGTCACTGCGATTCCGGGATCCTACGGTATTCCGGCTGAGACGCCGGAGGCCGCGAAGGCCTCTGCGGCGAAGGGAGACCACGCATGACCGCGCTCTCGCAGATCGGTCTGACCCCGTTCCTTGTCGTCAGCGCGATGCTGCTGGTGCTTGGCGTGTTCGGGATCTTTCTCAACCGGAAGAACATCATCATCATCATGATGTCGATGGAACTGATCCTTCTGGCTGCCAACCTGAATTTCGTGGCGTTTTCCTCCGCCCACGGAGACCTCAGCGGTCAGGTCATGACCCTGTTCGTGCTGACCATTGCCGCTGCCGAGGCGGCCATCGGTCTTGCGATCCTGACTGTTTATTTCCGTAATCGCGGCTCGATCCAGGTCGAGGACGTGACGATGATGAAAGGCTGAGCAGCCATGCAGGCGGCACTGTTTCTTTTCGCAATCGCGGTCCTGCTGCCTCTGGCGGGTGCGGCGCTTGCCGGTCTGGCCGGGCGGAAGCTGGGCGATGGTTTTGCGCAGGTTGTGACGGTTCTCTGTATGGGAGTCGCTGCGTTCTGCGGTATCGGGGCGCTGATCGGCACGATGGATCATGGCGGCAGCGTCCTGACGCTTGCTCGCTGGGTCGATGCGGGCAGTTTCCACGCGGCATGGTCACTGCGCTGTGACACGCTGTCCGTCACCATGGTGGCCATGGTCCTGACGGTTTCGCTGCTCGTTCACATCTACAGCCTGGGTTATATGGCGCATGACGCGATGCCGCGTTACCGCTTCTTCAGCTATCTCTCGCTGTTCACCTTCGCCATGCTGATGCTGGTGACGTCCAATGATCTGATCCAGCTGTTTTTCGGCTGGGAGGGCGTGGGTCTCGCGAGCTATCTGCTCATCGGATACTGGTATGACCGCCCGTCCGCGACGTCTGCCGCGATCAAGGCGTTTGTCGTCAACCGTGTGGCTGATCTGTTTTTCCTGGTCGGAATCGGTCTGCTCTGGGTCGTGTTCGGCACGGTCTCCTATGACCGCATCTTCTCCCTGATCCCCGATCAGCTTCAGACCGGCTACACCCTGTTTGGTTCGACGCACAGCGTGATCGAGGTGATCGCGACGCTGCTGTTCATCGGTGCGATGGGCAAGTCAGCGCAGCTGTTCCTGCACACCTGGCTTCCGGATGCGATGGAAGGCCCGACGCCGGTTTCCGCCCTTATTCACGCGGCCACGATGGTCACGGCCGGTGTGTTCCTGATGGCGCGGATGTCCCCGCTGCTGGAGTTCGCTCCGCTGACGCGTGAGTTTGTCGTGCTGATCGGCGGGACCACCTGCTTCTTCGCCGCGACGGTCGGCATGGTGCAGCCGGATATCAAGCGGACGATTGCCTACTCCACCTGTTCGCAGCTTGGGTACATGTTCGTGGCGATCGGTGTCGGTGCCTATCAGGCGGGCGTGTTCCATCTGACGACGCATGCTTTCTTCAAGGCGCTGCTGTTCCTTGGTGCGGGTTCGGTCATTCATGCCGTGCATGACGAGCAGGATATGTTCCGCATGGGCGGGCTTTGGAAGAAGATACCGATGACCTATGCCGTCATGTGGATCGGCAGCCTTGCTCTGGCCGGTGTTTTTCCCTTCGCCGGATACTGGTCGAAGGATGCGATTCTCAATGCGGCCTGGGCATCCGGGTCGGGGATCGGTGCCTATGGCTGGGTGCTTGGCACTCTGACGGCGTTCATTACGGCGTTCTACAGCTGGCGTCTGATTTTTCTCGTGTTCCACGGGAAGCCGCGTGACCAGCATCTGAATGACGGCGCGCATGAAAGCCCGCCGGTCATGATGGGTCCGCTTTTCCTGCTGTCGATCGGTGCCGTGTTTGCAGGTGTGCTTCTGGCTCCGTTCTATGTCGGCTCACATCATGAGGCGTTCTGGCAGGGGGCAATCTTTAATGCGCCCGGCAATACGATCATGGAGCGTTTCGAGCATGTGCCGATGCTTGTCTCTCTGGCACCGGGGATTGCCGGGATCGTCGGGATCTTCGCCGCGTGGTTTGCCTATATCGCGCGTCCGGAGCTGCCGGGAAACATGGCGCGGTCGATGCGCCCGCTGTATCTCTTCCTGCTGAACAAATGGTATTTTGACGAGCTGTATGACGTGATCTTCGTCCGTCCCTATCGTGCCTTTGCCCGTTTCCTGTGGCGCGAGGTGGATGAGGGCGCGATTGAGAAAATGCCGCTTTCGGCTGCACGCGTCACAATGGCTGCTGCCGGTCAGGCCGCACGCACCCAGACCGGATCGATCGCGATCTATGCTTTCTCCACACTGATCGGCCTGGTGCTTCTGGTCACGGCCGTGGTGTTCCTCGCATGAACCCCGCCCTTTCCCGCACAGAACGGATGATGTCACGATGAACTGGATGCTCGCCCTGCCGGAACTGGTGCTCGCGCTCAGTGGTCTGGTCATCCTTGTTGCCGGTGTCTGCATGAAGAAGGAAGACAGCTTCGTGCCTGCGGCGATGCTCAGCATTGCCGCGATGGGCGTGACGCTGTTTCTGGTGCCGCTGACCCCGGACGGAAACGGGTATGGTCATGTGTTCGTCAATGACGGATTTGCCCGTTTCCTTAAGATTCTGATTCTCGCGGGCGGTATTCTGGCGACGATCATTTCAATCGGTTACCAGCGGGGAAGCAGCCGTCTTCCGTTCGAGACACCGGTCCTGATGCTGTTCTCCAGCCTGGGGGCGATGCTGATGGCCTCTGCGGGCAATCTCATCACTCTGTTCGTGGGGCTGGAACTGTCCTCCCTGTCGATCTACATCCTCTGTGCCATTGAGCGTGATCGTCTGAAATCTGCCGAGGCGGGGCTGAAATACTTCATCCTCGGCTCTCTGGCCTCCGGCCTGCTGCTGTATGGTATCTCCCTCGTCTATGGTTTTGCCGGGACGATGGAGCTGGTGCCGCTGTCCATGATCATTGCCGGTCAGGGCGGTCTGCCGCTCGGTCTGCAGATCGGAATGGTGTTCATTATTGCCGGTCTGGCTTTCAAGCTCTCTTCCGTGCCGTTCCATATGTGGACGCCCGATGCCTATCAGGGCTCTCCGACGCCGGTGACGGCCTATATGGCGGGTGCGCCGAAATTTGCAGCTTTTGCACTGCTGCTGCGTCTGATGGCCGGGCCTTTCGGTATGGCCGCGCCGCGCTGGCAGATCCTGATCGAGACGATTGCGGGGCTGTCCATGCTGTTCGGTTCCTTGGCCGCGATTCCGCAGACTGATATCAAGCGTCTGATGGCCTATTCCTCTATCGGACATATGGGCTACGCGATGATGGGTCTGGCTGCCGCCAGCGCCACGGGTCTTCGCGCTACGCTGGTCTATCTTGCGGCCTATCTCGTGATGAACGCGGGTGTGTTCGCCGTGATCGGCGCAATGCGGCGCGGCGGACGTGAGGTTACGTCCATCCGTGATCTGTCCGGTCTCAGCCGCACGCATCCGGGTATGGCGCTGGCGATGGCCGTGTTCATGTTCTCGATGGTCGGCGTGCCGCCCATGGCCGGGTTCTTCGGAAAATTCATGGTGTTCGCGTCGGCCTGGCATGCCGGGCTTTATGGTCTGCTGGCTGTCGGCGGTGTGTCGGCTCTGATCGGTGCTTATTATTATCTGCGGGTCGTGAAGGTGATGTATTTCGATGCCCCGGTGCAGGAGTTCGACAGCCCGGCTCCGTCGCTCTCCTTCGTATCGGCAGGTATGGGAGTCGTGACGGTGTTCTTCCTGATCGGTCTGGGTGTGATCACCTCCGCTGCCGAGATCGCAGCACACGCTATTGCGGGCTGAATGCCGTGCGCCGCTGATTTGGCGCACGGAGATTTACGAGGAACTGGAGTCCACTTCCGATACCTGCCTCGCCCGCGCGGAAGCCGGTGAGGCCGAAGGTCTTGCCGTTCTGGCATTGAGGCAGACAAAGGGAAGAGGCAGCCGGGGACGGAGTTGGGAAGACCCGGGTGGTAATCTCGCTCTTTCCGTTATTCTGCGGCCTGACGGGAGATATCCTTCCTTTGCCGGCTTCTGGCCCTTTCTTCTCTCCCTTGCCTTTCGCGACGGGATTCTGGCCTGCCTGTCAGATCTCTCCGCCGGAACGCGCCTGCGGCTCAAATGGCCGAATGACGTGCTGCTGGACGGGTGCAAGCTTGGCGGAATGCTGATTGAACGGGGCGGAGTGCCCGGCCGGGAGTGGCTGGTTGCCGGATTCGGTGCCAATCTCGTCCGGGTGCCGCAGATCGACGGGCGGGATCTGGCCTGTCTTGCGCAGGTTGCTGCTGATCGTGTTTTTCCTCCGGCCGAAGTGGCCATACATATTCTCGATGCGGTGAGCCGTTATCTGGCTCTTGCGGAAGCGGAAGGCTTCGGCCCCGTACGTGCGGCTTGGCTTGATGCGGCCCTTCCTGTCGGAACCCGCCTTGTGGCGCGGGGAGGAAATACGTATATCGAGGGAGAATTCACGGGGATCGGTCCCGATGGTGCCCTGATTCTGCGAACCGCAGAAGGGCTGCGCAGCATTGCCACGGCGGAAATTCTCCTTGCAGATGGTGCAGACCGCGCCGGAGCCGGAGAGGCAGTCGGCACGTCATGACCGAAGATCCGAAGGGGAGAGACTCCCTGCCGCAGATTTTCCGGAGAGCGTTGAGCCGCGCGTGCGGTTCCGTCCCCGTCGTACAGGATCATGGGCATGCAGCCCGCGAGACCACCAGAGTTTTCCCCGGACAGAGCACGTCCGGATTTTGTTTTTTGTAACTGAGACCGAACTGAAAAAAGGTAAACTTCACGAATGACCGTACAGAACGACGGTCTTGCCTTTCTGCCTCTGGGCGGAACGGGCGAGATTGGCATGAACCTGAACCTCTACCGTCTGGGAGAGACATGGCTCGTTGTGGACTGCGGGATCGGCTTTTCCGGCAATGATACACCGGAAGCTGAGGTCCTCGTCCCCGATCCGACTTTTATTGCCGAACGCCGCGGCCAGATCGCCGGAATGGTGATCACGCACGCGCATGAGGATCATCTCGGGGCCGTGGCGCACCTGTGGACGCGGCTGCAGTGCCCGATCTATGCCACGCCTTTCGCCACATCCGTGCTGCGCCGTAAGCTGAGCGAGGCGCGGCTGCTGCATAATGTCACGATCCACACGAAGCAGCCGGGCAGCCGGTTTGATGTCGGACCGTTTGATATCGAGTTCATTCCGGTCACGCATTCCGTGCCGGAAGCGCAGGCGATGGCGATCCGGACCGAGTACGGTACGATCATGCATACCGGTGACTGGAAGATCGATCCGACACCGCTGGTCGGCCCGCCGACAGACCTTAAGCGTCTGAAGGAAATCGGGGATGAGGGCGTGCTGGCCCTGGTCTGTGACAGCACGAATGTCATGAGTAAGGGGGCTTCCCGCTCTGAAGCCGAGGTGCGTGAGGGCATGACCGCTCTTATCGCGGGGCTGAAGGGCCGGATTGCCGTCACCTGCTTTGCGTCCAACGTGGCCCGCGTCGAAACCATTGCCATGGCGGCGCAGGCAGCCGGCCGGACCGTGGCGCTGGTGGGCCGTTCCCTGCGTAATCTTGATAATTCCGCGCGTGAGTGCGGTTATCTCTCCGGAGTGCTGCCGTTCGTGTCTGAGCAGGATGTGAACGATATTCCGGATAATGAGCTGGTGATGATCATCACCGGCAGCCAGGGAGAGCCGCGCTCCGCCCTGTCCCGTATCGCCATAGACGTGCATCCGAACGTATCGCTCGGGAAGGGTGACACGGTCATCTATTCCAGCCGTATGATTCCGGGCAACGAGATCGCGATCATGCAGGTGCAGGATAACCTGACCCGTCGCGGTGTGACGGTGCTGACGGATAAGGATGCGATGGTGCACTGCTCCGGCCATGCGACCGGCGACGACGTGCGCGAGATGTACAGGCTCATCCGCCCGCAATATGCCGTGCCGACGCATGGTGAGTGGCGCCATCTGACGGCTCATGCGGCGCTGGCTCAGGAGCAGGGTATCGATGCGGTTCTGCTTGAGGACGGCGACATTCTCAACCTGGCTCCGGGCACAGTCGAGGTGGTGGACACCGCGCCGACCGGCCGCTGGGCTGTGGATGGTACGCGCCTTCTGCCGCTGGACGGAGAGGTTCTGGCCGCACGCCGTAAGATGCTGTTCAACGGTCTGGTGATCGCCAGCGTGGCGATTGATGACGAAGGTTTCGTCATTGGTGATCCGAAGGTCAGCGCACCGGGTCTGCTGGACCA
Source organism: Acetobacter sp. AN02 (assembly GCF_029759835.1). Classification (GTDB taxonomy): domain Bacteria; phylum Pseudomonadota; class Alphaproteobacteria; order Acetobacterales; family Acetobacteraceae; genus Acetobacter. The sequence goes on along the minus strand of NZ_JAJJND010000031.1, from coordinate 1,280 downwards.
GGGCGATGAGGAAACGGACCGCGTCAAGGAAGAGTTCGCAATTTCCCTTGATGAGATTCCGGACGATCTTCGTGCCGACGAACACGCCTTCCGTGAGGCGGCAAAGACAGCCCTGCGCCGGGCACTGGGGCGCAAGATCCAGAAGCGGCCTCTGGTGGACGTACATATCCTGCACGTCTGATCAGAGACGTTCTGATGAAAAAAGGGAGCTTCGGCTCCCTTTTTTTGTGGCGAGGCCTGGTATCCCCGGCTGTATTACCTGTAATCGCGTTACCGGTTTGCTGCCGGAAGAGGATTATTGATGCTCAGAAAGCTTGTAATCGGAGCCTGTGTTGTAGTCTTTTCTGTTGTCGGTGCCGTCTGGTATGTCAGTCAGCCGCTTTCCTATAAAAAGCTTTATAAGGTCGTCTCGGCTGAACGGCTGCACGATAGTATATGGTCATACGTTGTGGTCAACGACGGGGCTCTGCTGGCCACGGTGGATACCGTATATCAACTTTACATTATGCCGAGGATCGATCAGCCCGATGTCCGTGATACTCTGGAGGGGATGACTCCCGTTCTTCGCAGTGAACAGGATGCAACTGTGAGGTGGGATGGCAGTAAAATCATTATCAGGTCTGAAGGTGAAGTGTTCGGATTTATGAATCGCGCAGCATTACCATATGGCGAGCGTGTGGTTTTATTGTCTGATTCTAAGTAAATTTCATGGTCAGATTGCAGGTTTCGCAATATCGGTTCACTGTTCGTCATTTTTTCCAGTCGTTGGTGGAAGCCTCCCTCTGCCAATACAAAGGGACTGAGGGCACAGCTTCATACATGCACGGAGCGGGCACTCAGCCCGCCCTGCTGCATGACGCGGGCAGTTTAGCTGCTTCTGTTTCCTGTATGTCTTCAGCGGAGGCATGGAAGGCCGGAACGAAGAAGGGCGGGGCGCCTGGTGTCGTTGGAAGTTTTTCCGTGTCGAATCCGAGGAGACGCCTGTCTGATCCGTCATTCCACAGAACGTTCAGGGGCAGTGTCAGACCGCGGACCGTGACGGAGATCCTGCTCATATCCCGATTTCCGATTCGGACCGGGCATATATCGGGACTCAGGTTGTAGGTCTCCAGAAGGTCCGACACGCGCTCTGTGATCTCCGGCGTGACGAGCACGGCGGTCTGTCGCCATGTGTGGAAACTGTCGATTGAAAGGCTTTCCCGCCCTAGCAGCCTGTCGGGTTGGGCATTTTGCGGATCATAGGGCTGAGGCTGACCTGTCTTATGCTGCGTGAAGCCGTG
>NZ_JAJJND010000030.1 GCF_029759835.1 Acetobacter sp. AN02 | reverse complement strand
GATCAGCATCCTGTGAATCACATTTTTAGCCCAATGGGTACCCCGTGAGTCTGATCAAGAAACGGTTGGTATGAGGGAGTTATTCTTGTCAGTATCGCCTACCGCACAGGCCCGTTCGGCTTCCTCGCGCATCCGCTGCTCAGCAGACAGTCACCCGACAGAACCTCAGGAAATTATGGCCTGCTGGATCAGGTCGAGGCGCTGAAATGGATCCGGAAAAACATAGAAACCTTTGGCGGAGACCCGGATCAGGTCACGCTGATGGGCGAGTCCGCAGGTGCGATCTCGGCAGGTATTCTGGCGATCTCTCCCCTGGCGAAGGGACTGTTTGCAAGGGTTATCAGCCAGAGCGGCGGCACTCTTTAGCCCCCGCGCTCCTGGCGGTCTCTCATGCCCAACCACGCGGCGCTAAGCATGCCGACACTCAGCGTGGCGGAAGGGCAGAGGCGCTTCTTTCTGAACGAGATGAGAGTAAGAACTCTCGCCCAGGCCTATGTGCTTGAGGCGGATGAACTGGTGAAGGCTGCAGGCCCCGTAATGGCCAGATTCTGGCCTCCTCTGGACGGTCATGTGCTGCCGGGAGATCCATACTCCCTTTATGAGGCCGGTCTTTATAACGACGAGCCGGCCCTGATAGGCACAAACTCAGATGAGGGCGCGCTGTTCATGCCCCACACAGGCGTGGAGCTGTATAATCTGGGTGTGGAAAAGCAGTTCGGCCTTTTCGGCCCCAAACTGCTCGCTGCATATTCGGCCGATACGGACTGTGCCTCCCTGCATGCCGCAAGGGAAATCGTCGGAGACTCGATCTTCCGCTGGCCGACATGGGCTTGGGCGAGGCTGCAGTCCAAAACCGGAAAATCGCCGGTCTATTCCTATCTGTTCAGCCGCAAGACCCGTAATGTCAGTATTCCCGGCCCGGTCGGCGCACTGCACGCGAGCGAGATTCCCTTCGTGTTCGGTAATCCTCAGCCGGACTGGACGGATGCGGACCACGCCTTGTCCGATCTGATGTGCACCTACTGGGTAAATTTCGCCACGACGGGGCATCTGTCAGGAAAAGGCCTGCCCGAATGGGACAAGAGCGATGTGCGCGGCTCAAGGCTGATGAAGCTCGATATCAGGAGCAGCCGCATGATCGACGAACCCTGCATGGACCGGCTGCAGCTGTTCGATCAGTATTTCGCATGGCGCCGCCGCGAATTCATGTCACCGAAAAGCAGCGCCCATATCAGCCACGACCCTGACGATGATGAGTGCAGCGGAGTCTGACGGAGGCAGCCTCAGCCTCTGCCAGAGCGGGAATTCTTCAGCCAGCGATTCCCATGCTTGCTGTGGACCACCAGAAAACCGACGGAAGTCGCACACAGCACGGCAAAGATACCGAGAAAAATCCCGGTATGCAGGAGGAGTGACAGCGCAAGCCCGATGCAGAAGCCGATTGCGGAATAGAGCGCGGTTTCTTTTGCCGTTGCCCCGAAATGCCGCACGGCTCCGCAATGCGGACAGATCTCCTCAGTCGCGCGAAGCTTGCCAAAACAGACCGGGCAGATTGCAATCCCTTCGGACTTCCCGGGCTGTGCAGAGAGCTTCTTCCGGCGGACCGTCATCATGGCGCGGTTTCCTCGTGCACCCCTTCCGCGATACGTGCTTCCACACTCCTGCGCCAGGGAGCATCTTTCGGTGCCCCGTCCAGCGCCCGGCGGAACAGAGCCACCGCTTCCGCAGAGACATGCCCGTCGGCACGGACGTGCAGCTCCGCCACCTGTGCCGCCAGCTCCGGATCGAACTTCAGATCCAGCGCCCGCCCCCAGTCCCTGGCCGCCCCGGCATACTGCCCCGCAGCGGCCTCAGCCTGGCCCAGCAGCAGATATCCCTGACGCAGGCGCGGATCATCCGGAGGAAGGGAGCCCAGTGCAGTCCGTAATCTGCTCAGGGTATCATCAATCTTACTATTCTCAGCCGCCTGTGCGGCAAGCCGGGCTTTGAGGGGCTGTGCGGGAAGGGAGGGCTGCCCGCCGGTCAGGTAAAGCACGGTCGCCATAACGGGAACGGCCCCGAGACCCAGCCACAGGCGCAGGTTCGTAATCCGGTCAGTCATGCCAGTTTTCACCTGATCTGCGGCCAGAATCCGCCGCTGCACTTCCAGATATGCAACCCCATGCTCTGCCGGAGCGATCATTCCCGTCGTAAGATCGCGATCAAGCTCGGCAAGCTGCAGCCTGTGCAGCGCCAGCGCCGTCTCACGCTCGTCGCGCTGCCGCGTTCTTCCGCGGACCGAAACTGCAGCCGGAAGAAGGGTGATCACGCTCAGAATCACGATGCCTGCCCATGTCAGAAGCATCAGTGTCTCTCCCCGGAAGATGTCAGATCGTCCAGCCGAGCAGCCTCGTCCTCACTCAGGGGGGCAGGTGCCTCACTCTTTCTGCGACGGAACATGATAACCGCGGACAGCAGACCGATCATAAGTGCCAGAAGAGGCATGCCCCACAGCAGGGCCGTCGCAATCGTAAAGGGCGGGCTGAGCCGGATGAAATTGCCGTAGCGCGCAACCATCCAGTCCATGATCTGGCGATCCGTCTCACCCTTCGCAACATGCTCGCGTACGGCACGGCGAAGATCACGGGCCAGCCCCGCACTGCTGTCCTCAATGGATTCATTCTGACATACGAGGCAGCGCAGCCTGGAGCCGATCGCCTCGGCACGGGCTTCCTGCTTCGGATCATGAAGCATTTCCGAAGGGTCATCCACGGCGGATGCCGTCAGAGGAAGGAAAAACAGCCCGGCAAGCAGCAGGAGGACCGGCTTCCTCATGCGGAAAGCCGCTTCAGTGTCGCGGACAGATCAGCGCGGACAGCACTGTTATCAAGCCCGCCCGCACTGTGCCATGCAATCCCGCCGCCCGGGGCAATCAGAAAGCTCTCCGGAACACCGGACACGCCCCAGTCAATAGCAACACGCCCCTGGCGATCAGAGGCGATTTTCACATAGGGATTTCCGGCACGACGGATAAATCCGGAGGCGTTCTCAGGCTTATCCTTATAGGCAATGCCCCAGATCGGCACGGTGTTCCTCAGTTCCAGAAGCGCTTGCATCTCCGCGATACACGGGATGCACCAAGAGGCGAAGAAATTCACCAGAACAGGAGAGGTCTGCAGTCTCAGCTCGGCTGATGAAAACCCCTGTCCGGGATCCTGATCCGGCAGGCGCTCAAACTCCGGAACGGCTTTGCCGGTGGCTGGCGCATTGATGTCATGCGGGTTGAATGTCCCGGACGACATACCCGACAGCATCCGCCAGAATGCGACACCGGCCCCGCCGGCAGCCACGACAGGAAGAGCCATCAGAAGACGGCGGCGGGAAGGAGAGGGGGAGGGCTGGTCGCTCATCCTGCGTCCACATGCGCTGTTCCGACCGGAATGCGACGGGGTGCCGCAATACGTATCCGGCGATCGGAGAGAGAAAGAAAACCGCCCAGCGCCATCACCAGGGCGCCAAGCCACATCCAGGGAGCCAGAGGGTTGTAATGCAGGCGCAGCACATAGGTCCGGTGCGCCGCATCGCCATGCTGATCACCGATCACACCATACAGATCCGACAGCAGATTCGTATGGATCGATACCTCGGTGGTCGTCTGGTTCTGGGCGTTGAAACTGCGCTTTTCCGGATGCATGACAGCCACGATCCGGCCCTTGCGGCGGATTTCGATCCGGGCAGCCAGAGCGGTATAGTTAGGACCAGGCCGGGTCCGCACATCCGTCAGTGTCCAGTCATACCCGGCAAGATGCTCGGTCTGTCCTACGGCGATCTCCACGATCCGGTGCTGCGCCTGGGACATCCCGGCAAGCCCGAGCACCGTCACACCCACACCGGCATGCGCTATAGCCGTGCCGACAGCAGAGCGTGAAAGGCCACGCAGACGGCCCAGAGACCGGGAGAAAGGCTCACGGAACAGCGCGATCCGCGTGGCGATATCGGTCACGGATGAGGCAATTACCCAGACCGCAAAAGCCGAGGCCAGAACCGGCAGTACCCCTTTGAGCCCCCACAGGGACACGGCCAGAGCGACCAGCATGGCAATTGCCGCAGCCTGCAGGCGCCGCAAAACCGGCCACATCCTGGCTCTTTTCCACGGCATCATCGGCGCGATGCCCATCACGGCAAACAGAGGCAGGGCAAGAGGCACGGTCGCCGCATCAAAGAACGGCTTGCCGACGGAAATCGTTTTGCCGAACAGAAGGGACATGAAAGGCGGATACATCGTGCCGGTCAGCACCACTGCACACAGCGAGCAGAGCAGGATGTTATTCAGCACAAGCATTCCCTCACGCGAGACGGGGGAAAACAGCCCCCCGGCCGTCAGCGACGGTGCCCGCCAGGCGAACAGCGTCAGGGAGCCGCCGATCACCAGAGCCAGAAGGCCGAGGATGAAAACACCGCGTGCCGGATCATTCGCGAAGGCATGAACGGAATTCAGAATCCCCGAACGCACGAGGAAGGTGCCGGACAGGGAGAAGGAAAATGTCCCGATCGCCAGAAGAACGGTCCAGATCTTCAGCGCCTCACGCTTTTCCACGACGATGGCCGAATGCATCAGCGCCGTCCCGGAAAGCCAGGGAATGAGCGAGGCATTCTCCACAGGGTCCCAGAACCAGTATCCGCCCCAGCCGAGCACATAATATGACCACCAGGAGCCAAGCGCGATGCCGCAGGTCAGGAAGCACCAGGCCGCAACAGCCCAGGGCCGGACCCACCGGCCCCAGGCCGCATCGACGCGGCCTTCAATCAGTGCCGCGACTGCAAAGGCAAAAGGTACCGCAAAACCTACATAACCGGTGTAGAGAATGGGCGGATGGAAGGCGAGCCCGGGATCCTGCAGCAGGGGATTCATGCCCTGGCCGTCCATCGGTGCAGGCCAGATACGATCGAACGGGTCCGATGTGGTCAGGCAGAACAGCTCAAACCCGGCAGCCACACCGCCCAGAATACCAATGACACGCGCCCGCAGGGCCGTCGGCAGATTCCGCCCGAACGCCGCAACCGCCGCACCGCAGATTCCAAGAATCAGCGCCCACAGAAGTACCGAGCCTTCATGGTTTCCCCAGACACCGGTGATCTTGTAGAGCAGCGGTTTGGAGACGGCACTGTTCTCGGCAATGTTGGAGACGGAAAAATCATCCGTCACCGCAGCATAGATCAGGCAGAGGAAGGAGTAAGCCAGAGCGATCAGCTGCCCGATGGCCAGACCGGGTGCAACGGCCATCAGCCGTGCGTCACGACGCTGCGCGCCGCTCAGGGGCAGAACCGCCTGCGCCAGCGCCAGCGCGCAGGCAAGAGCGAGGGCAAACCGGCCGAGTTCAGGACTCATAACGGAACCTGACGGAAAAAAAGAACATGCAGGACATCACGAGCCGCCACGGGCCGTGCGCCCGTCCCTGGCGGTCATGCTGCTCCAGCTTGAGGCATCCGGCGGCGGGCCGAATTTCGGGTCCCATTTGCCGCTTTTCTGCAGCGCTTCAGCCACTTCCTTGGGCATATAGGTCTCATCATGCTTGGCCAGAACCTCGCTGGCCGTAAAGCCACCGCCCGCAGCCGCCGTACCGACAGCAACCACGCTCTGCCCCTCACGGAACAGGTCCGGCAGAATACCTTCATAGCGGACGGTCACGGCTGCCTGACCATCCGTCACATCGAAACGGTTGACCGGTGTTTCTCCGTGCAGTTCACGCCGCACGGACCCCGCGACAACCATTCCGCCAAGGCGGACGGTGTGATCGGGCGCGGGCGGATGCGCTGCAACCTGGGACGGCGTCATGAAAAAGACGATGTTGGACGAAAACGCGTTCAGCGTCAGTCCGGCAGCCGTTCCCAGCCCGGCCACACAGGCAACCACCAGCCACAGGCGGCGTGTCTTGCGTTTCATGCCCGCTCCTTCAGCGAATCAGGACGTGCGGCCTCAAGAACGGCCAGACGCGCCCGGGCCTTCCTCAGCCGGATCACCGCTCCGCAGGACAGCCAGACGGCAACGGACACCGCAAGACCATAGGCGGCCGCAATATAGGGAAGGTGGGTCATACAGTCTGTTCCCGGTGATCAGATACAGATGCGCGTGCTGCCCGGGACGCCGGAGAGGCAAGGAGGATGCGGGCGCGGTTTTCCATCACGGATGCCCGCAGCCGCGCCACGACGATTGCGGCAAAGCCAAGCGTAAAACCCAGGGCCGAAAGAGCCAGAGGCCAGAGCATGGAGGATGCCATCGTCGGCGCACGGGTGAGCGTGATGCTCGCCGGCTGGTGAAGGGTGTTCCACCACTGCACGCTGAACTTGATGATCGGCAGATCCACGGTCCCGGCCAGAGCAAGAATGGCCGCGGCGCGATAGCCCCGCTGGGGATCGTCAAAAGCCCTGATCAGCGCGATATGCCCGAGATAAAGGAAGAACAGCACAAGTACCGAGGTCAGCCGCGCATCCCACACCCACCAGGTGCCCCACATCGGCTTGCCCCACAGGGAACCCGTGGCCAGACACACGGCCGTCACGGACGCGCCGACAGGACCGATCTCGGCCGCGGCAAGATCCGCAAGGCTGTGCCGCCATACAAGAGAGAGCAGGGAACAGACGGCCAGGGCAAAATACCCCGAGGAAGCCAGCCAGGCACAGGGAACATGCACATACATGATTCGTACGGAATCGCCCTGCTGCCAGTCTGCCGGGGAGAAAAACAGCCCCCAGCCAAGCCCCGTCAGCGTCAGCAGGAGGGCAGGCCATGTCAGCCAGGGCTGAAGCCGGGCGCCCAGACGCAGAAAACGGCCCGGATTGGCGTAGCGATGAAACACGGCACCAAGACGTGCCATCAGACCAGGCTGTGCGTTCAAGATCCGTCCGTCTCCGTGTTGCGCAAAGGAAGTGACGGGCGAGGCTGCATCCCCGATCGTTCCTCCCCGAAAAAGGCTCGTGCTGCGTATGGTCCTACACTATGATGCCGCGCCTGACACGGCCCCGGGCCGCATACGGGACCAGCGCAGCGCTGCAGTCACAGGCTGAAGTGTCCTGTATGGTCCGCTCTTGCAAGGGAGAATATCTTAAAAATGCTCTTCAGCATCACCTGCACCGACAAGCCGGGCGCGCTCGCAACCCGGATGGCCACCCGCCCGGATCATCTGGTCTATCTCAATACCTGGGCCGAAAAATTCACCTTCACCGGCCCGATGCTGGACGCGGAAGGCCGCCCCTGCGGAAGCCTGATCCTCCTCAATGCCGAAGACCGGGCGGAGGCCGAACGGTTTGCCGCAGGAGACCCGTATGCAAAGGCCGGACTGTTCGAAAGCGTCGTGATCCGGCAGCTCAGACCCGTATTCCGCGACGGCGTTCTGGTGGAATGAGATGACAGGATCCGGACGATCATACTGGCTGGTCAAATCCGAGCCCGACGCCTTCTCCTGGGATGAGCAGGTCGCAAGGAAGGTCGAACCCTGGACAGGCGTGCGGAACCATCAGGCAAAAAACAACCTCGCCGCCATGAAAAACGGCGATCTGGCGTTTTTCTATCACTCCAATGTCGGGCGTGAGATCGTCGGCATCGTCGAGATCGTCCGGGAAGCCTATCCCGATCCGACCGCAGAGGACGGGAAATGGGTCTGTGTCGATGTCCGCGCCGTCGGCCCCGTGCCGAAGCCGGTCACGCTGGCGCAGATGAAGGCTGATCCGGAACTGTCCTCTCTCGCCCTGATCCGTCAGTCCCGCCTGTCGGTCGTGCCGGTCTCGTCCGGGGAGTGGAACCATATCTGCAGCCTCGGCGGAGTCAGGTCAGCGGCCTGAAGCCGCCTCTTCCGCGCCGGGTAGCGCATGATTGCATATCCGGTGCGGAAGAAGGATAGTTCCGCCCGGAGAACATCCTCCCGGAAAACGGATCATGGCAGAGCAGACCCGCAACGATACGCACTACGATAATCGGGCGTGGCTCACGCTCGGGCTGCTCTCTGTCTTCTGGGGCGGCTCCTTCCCGTTCTATCGTATTCTCGCTCCCGTTCTGCCCCCGTTCATGCTCGTCCTGGGGCGAGTCGGGCTGGCAGCGCTCTTCCTCCATATCGTGCTCCTGATCCGGAAACAGCCGCTGAAGCTGTCCCGGACCTCCGCCTTATGGATGCTGGTGCTCGGAGCGCTGAACTGCGCTATCCCCTTCAGCTTCTACGCCTGGAGCGGGCAGAGAATCCCCGGAGGAGTCGCGGCAACACTGAACGCAACGACGCCGATCTTCACCGTCATTGCCCTGCATGTCGCAACATCGGACCAGAAACTGAACCGCAGAACCATACTTGGCTGTCTGTGCGCCTTTGCCGGTGTGTTCGTGCTGATCGGCAGGGACTTCATCACCGGACAGTCAGCCGCGTGGATATGGGGAGAGCTCGGCTGCCTCTGCGCGACAACGAGCTATGCAATCGGAGGCGTTTTCGCCCGCAGACTGGCCGGAGTTGCGCCGCTGCACCTTGCGACAGGCCAGATGACCGCCGCCGCCCTCTGCGTCCTCCCGCTCGCCATCTTCATGGAAAACATGAGCCCGCTCCGGCCCATGACCACCTCATCATGGAGTGCGGTCGCAGGCTTCGCCCTCTTAAGCACCGCCATCCCCTACATGGTCTATTTCCGGCTCCTGGCACGCTACGGCGTGACAATGGCCTCACTCGTCACCTTCATGACACCCGTGACCGCCATCCTGATGGGCGCTGCATTTCTCGGAGAGCGCCTCTCATGGAATGTGTGCCTGGGCGGCGTGCTGATCGGCGGCGGCCTGATCGTCATCGACGGACGTATCCTGCGTCGTCTGTGGAAGCGTGAGGAACCGACACCAGCCTGAAATCCGGCCGGTCAGGAAGAAAGATTTTTCCATGCGGCAAGAGCACGTTCCCTCGCCGCCCGGTGATCCGTGATCGGCGCGGGATATCCCTTCACACCACCGGCCTCCCAGGGAGCATGGATATCCCTGTCGGAAAGCCCCGCAAGTTCAGGCACCCACTGCCGGATATAGCTCCCGTCCGGATCGAATTTCCGGGACTGAAGAACAGGATTCATAATCCGGAAATAAGGCGCCGCATCAATGCCGGTGCCCGCACTCCACTGCCAGTTCATCGGATTGCTGGCCGGGTCGTGATCCGTCAGCATATTGGTAAACCATCGTTCCCCCTCCCGCCAGTCAATCAGAAGATGCTTCACCAGGAAGGACGCACTCACCATACGCACGCGATTATGCATCCATCCGGTATGCCGGAGTTCCCTCATCCCCGCGTCAACCAGCGGATAACCCGTCCGACCTTCGCGCCAGGCTGCAAGATCTTCCGGATCATCACGCCAGGGCATGGCGTCAAACTCCGGTCGCAGGTTCCGGGTCGCCATATCCGGTTCGGCAGACAGCACGGACCAGGCAAATTCCCGCCAGCCCGCCTCGGTCAGGAATTTCTCAGGGCATTCTCCGCGTTCAGCCGCATCCCAGAGCCGGATCGGGCTGATATGTCCGAATCTGAGATAGGGAGACAGGCGGGATGTGCCCGCGCGGGAAGGAAAATCCCGGTTGCGTTCGTATTCCGCGGCATTCCGGAGAAAATCGGCAAACAACTCCAGCGCCTCATCCTCCCCGGGTGTCCAGCTCTCCTGCAATCCGGCCAGCCGGTCGGATTGTTCAGGCACAAGACCATAATCCTCCGGAGCAACGGTCGCCGGATCACAATCCGCCGGCAGAGATGCGAAAACAGGCGCTTCAGGCTCGGGCAGCAGGGATATAAACGGAGACTTCGCCCGCGCCGTCCGCCAGAAAGCGGAAAAGACCTTATAGGGTGTGCCGGATCCGGTGCGGATGCTGTGCGGCTCATGAAGAAGGGCTGCCGGGAAACTCAGAGCCGTGATGCCATCTTTTTCAAGACGTGCCCCGATGATCTCATCAGCACGGAATCCCGCCGGATCGTATCTGCGGTTCCAGAAAACGGCTCCGGCTCCGGTCTTTCTGACAATCTTTCCAAGAATGTTCTCAGACGATCCGCGGAAGACGTGCAGCGCACCGCCCTTGCGGCCAAGACTCCCGTTCAGGGCCCTTATTGCTTCGTCCAGCCACCATCGTGCTGCCGTACCCGGAGACCTCGCTTCATCAAGGATGAAAATGCACAGAACCGGACGCCCGCTCCTGACAGCGGCATCAAAGGCAGGATTGTCCGAAAGTCGGAAATCCTCGCGAAACCACATGATCGCCGGAGACTGTTCCATGGGTGCCCCTGAGGTTGATCCGACATATCCGCGCCTGACAGAAAAATCAGGGGACCACATGCATGTTCCTCCTGTCCATCCGCAACGCGCTAGGGCATAGATACACATTCGGAATGAGCAGGAGAGATCTTCTGGTGCGCTGGTTTCCGACGGAAAGTCCCGCCGGACGATACGGCTGGCGACCCGTCATCGTCATGTCCGCGCTGTTTTTCAGCATCGGCTTCGTCACCTGGCTGAACGGACCGCTTATCACCTTCGTGCAGGTCGCTTTCAGCCTCAGCGATGTCGCCGCCTTCCTCGTTCCCGCCTGTTTCTATCTGTCCTATCTCGTCTTTCCTCTGCCCGCCACGCTGCTCTCCCGGCGCACCGGCCTGAGAAAGGGCCTCATTATCGCCCTGTGCATCATGGCTGCAGGCACGGCCCTGTTCGGTGAATGCATCACCGTCCGGAGCTATGCAGGCGCGCTGACCGGCCTTGGCGTTCTGGGGGCAGGGCTGACCCTGCTGCAGATCACGATCAACCCTTATGTCTCCCTGCTGGGTGCGCCGGACCGTGCCGCGCAGCGCATCGCCATCATGGGCGTATCCAATAAATTTGCCGGAATCCTGGCCCCGGTCCTGTTCGCCTTCCTTGTGATGCCCGATGTCGGAAATGTCGCGTCCGGTCTGAAAAACACACCGCCCGGCCCGGAGCGCGAAGCCCTGATCAGCGCCTTCACCGGCGCCGTCCACGGCCCTTACATGATCATGGCGCTTCTGCTGCTGGTGCTGGCCCTGTTCGTCTCCCGGGCGCGGCTGCCGGAGCTGGATATCGGCAGCACGGAGGTATCGCTGAATGTAACCTCGTCCGGCTGGCTCCTGAGCGGCGTATTCGCCATGTTTCTCTATGTCGGCGTGGAGGTGCTGGCCGGAGATGCGATCGGCTCCTTCGGACATGCGCTCGGCCTGCCTCTGGACACGGCAAAATATCTCACTGCCGTAACCCTGGCCGCCATGATGGCCGGATATATCGCCGGAATGATCGCAGTCCCCCGCTTTATCGCGGGGGAACACTGCTTCCTTGTTTCCTGCACGGCCGGGATCATTCTGTGCATACTCACGCTGCTGCTGCCCGGAACGCTTCCGGTGCTCTGCGTCGCGCTGCTCGGATTTGCCAACGCCATGATCATGCCGACGCTGTTTCCCTTCGTGCTTCAGGCCGCAGGGGAAAAGGGAAGCCGGATCACCGCACTGCTCGTGATGGCCTTTTCCGGAGGCGCGGTCCTGCCGCAGATCTATATCCACGTCACACAGTTCTGCGGAGCCCGTCTGGCCTTTTCCGCCCTCGCGGTTCCGGCCTATCTTTTCATGGCGGGATGGATGATCGCCTTCCGGAAGATGAGGGCAGCCTGAGATGGGACAGAGCTTATCAGAGTTCCCGAAATGTTCTAATATCCTCTCATGACAGGAACAGCACGTCTTCTCGGTATCGATCCCGGCCTCCGTTTCACAGGCTGGGGTGTGATCGACAGCACAGGTAACCGCCTGACATGGATCGCAGGCGGTGTGATCGATACGGACGCAGAGCTTCCCGTGCCGGATCGCCTGCGGACCCTGCATGAAGGGTTGCTGGAGCTGATTGAGCGATATTCCCCGGATGAGGCCGCCGTGGAGGAAACCTACGTCAACCGCAACGGATCCTCGACGCTCAAGCTCGGCTATGCCCGCGGGATCGCATTGCTGGCCCCCGCGCTCGCAGGGCTGACCGTTTCGGAATACGGTGCTATGGCCGTCAAGCGCGCCGTGACAGGCACGGGTGCCGCAACGAAGGAACAGGTCGGGATGATGGTGCGCCGTCTGCTGCCCGGTGCGACGATCCGCAAGGCCGATGCCTCGGATGCCCTTGCCGTTGCAATCTGCCATGCCCATCACCGGACCAGCCGCCAGCGCGTTCTCAGCGGACAGCGCCTCGCATGATCGCCTCGCTCACTGGCCTGCTGACTCACACGGACACGGACCGCTGCGTCATAGACGTCAACGGCGTCGGATATCTCGTTTTCGCCTCAACCCGGACGCTTTCCTCCCTGCCACAGCCGCCGGAGCGCGCAGGCGTGCTGGTCGAGACCGTGGTGAGGGAGGACGCGATCCTGCTCTACGGCTTTGCCGAAGCTGCGGAACGTGACTGGTTCCGCCAGCTTACGGCCATTCAGGGAGTGGGGGCGAAAGTCGCGCTCGGCCTGCTCTCCACCTATTCTCCCTCGGAACTGATCGCCGTGATCTCCGCCGCGGACAAGACCAGCCTGACGCGCGCCCCCGGCGTCGGCGGAAAGCTTGCGGACAGGCTTCTGACGGAACTGCGGAATAAGGTCGCAAAACTTCCCTCCGGTGGCCCGGTCGCGATTGCCTCAGCCGTGCAGGTCCCCGGGGAGACCGGGCTGGAGGCAGACGCGCTGCTCGCCCTGGCCGGACTCGGCTTCCGGCGGGCAGAGGCCTGGCCGGTTGTGACACGTCTGATCACGGAAGCAGACACGCCTCCGACGCTCGACACTCTCCTGCGTGATGCCCTGCGTGAGCTGGCCGCATGAACAACGTTCTCGATCCTGAACGCAGGGAGGAAGATACGGGAGAGGGCGCACTCCGTCCCCAGTCCCTTGCCGATTTCACGGGACAGAAAGCCAGCCGGGAAAATCTGGCGGTCTTTATCGAGGCCGCACGGAGCCGGGGAGAAGCTCTCGACCACGTCCTGCTGCACGGACCGCCGGGCCTTGGGAAAACCACCCTGGCCCAGATCGTCTCACGCGAACTCGGGGTCGGCTTCAGGGCCACATCCGGTCCGGTCATCCAGAGGGCAGGGGATCTTGCCGCGATCCTGACCAATCTTCAGCCGCGTGATGTGCTGTTCATTGACGAAATCCACCGGCTCCAGCCCGCGATCGAGGAAATCCTCTATCCGGCGATGGAGGATTTCCAGCTCGACCTCATCATCGGAGAAGGCCCGGCCGCACGTTCCGTAAGGATCGATCTCGCGCCCTTCACCCTCGTTGCCGCCACCACCCGCGCCGGTCTGCTCGCCACGCCCCTGCGGGACCGTTTCGGTATCCCCCTCAGGCTGATCTTCTATACACCGGACGAACTGAAGCTGATCGTGGCACGCGGCGCACGCAAGATCGGCTTCAGCCTGACGGATGACGGCGCGGAGGAAATCGCCCGCCGCTCCCGCGGCACTCCGCGTATCGCAGGCCGCCTGCTGCGCCGCGTGCGTGATTTCACCCTGGTCGCAAAACAGGATGAGGCAGATCGCGATGTCGTGGCCGCCGCACTTGCGCGGCTGGAGGTGGATGATCTCGGACTGGATGCGATGGACCGCCGCTATCTGAGACGGATCGCGGACTTCCATCACGGCGGTCCCGTCGGTGTCGAGACCCTGGCCGCAGCACTGGCCGAGGCACGCGATACGCTGGAAGATGTTGTCGAACCCTATCTCATCCAGGAAGGCCTCGTCCTCAGAACCAGCAGGGGACGCGTCCTCGGAGAAAGGGGGTGGCGGCATCTGGGGCTGAAACCTCCGCCGCAACCCTCTGAACAGCCAGATCTTCTCAACGAAAGAGACGACGAATGACCACGCACAGCATCGATTTCCGCATCTATTATGAAGATACCGATGCCGGAGGCGTGGTCTATCACGCCCGCTACCTTGCCTTCGCGGAGCGCGCGAGAACAGAAGCCATCAGAAGCCTCGGCATGCCCGCCTCACAGCTTCAGTCCGAATACGGTCTGGCCTTCGTAGTCCGTTCCGCTCATCTGGATTACCTGACCCCCCTGCGTCTGGACGATATCGTGACGGTCACGACACGCCTCACGGAGCAGAAACCTGCAAGCTGCCGCCTCCTTCAGGTTTTCGATCATGAAGGCAGACGCTGCGTGGACGTCGATGTCCGGCTCGCCTGCGTGCGGGTCTCGGATATGAAAGCTGCCCGATTTCCGCCATCTTGGCGTGCTCTTCTTGCCAGACTTGCGGACGACTCCTGAGGGTCACTTCTGCTTTTCGCAGGAACTCATTAAGGAACGCTGCATGGTTCGGTGCAGCCTCGATTCGCACGGTCTGACAGGATCGTGGAAAAGAGGCGCGGAGTATGCCCGCAGGGCAGGAGGGGTTCTTGGATCAAGCGGTGAGCGCGACGTCACTCGGTGCGGCTGCGGCTGCAGGGAATATGTCGCTGTGGGGGCTGTTCGCGCAGGCCTCTCTGGTCGTCAAGATCGTGATGATCGGCCTTGTTCTGTGCAGCATATTCGTCTGGGCCGTCATTATCGACAAATGCGTCACCATCCGCCGCATCGCCCGTGAGGCAACCGCATTCGAGGACAAATTCTGGTCCGGCGGCAGCCTGGACGATCTGTACGAAATCGAAGGTGCCCGCCCGGTCCACCCGATGGCCGCCGTGTTCGGTGCCGCGATGGGCGAATGGCGCCGTTCCTCCCGCATTCCCGGAATCGACCTGATCCACGGAGGCGTGAAGGAGCGTGTGGACAGAGCCATGTCCATCACGATCACGCGTGAGATGGATCGCCTGGAGCGCTGGATGGTCATCGTCGCAACGGTCGGTCCGGTTGCTCCCTTCGTCGGGCTGTTCGGAACCGTATGGGGCATCATGCACTCCTTCAGCTCGATTGCCGCGATGCACAACACCAACCTCAGCGTCGTCGCACCGGGTATCTCGGAAGCCCTGTTCGCTACGGCCATCGGTCTGGCCACCGCCATTCCGGCCTATGTGGCCTACAACCTCATCAGCGGCAGTCTGTCTAAATTCCAGGATCGTCTGGAAGGCTTCGGGACGGAATTTGCCGCCATCCTGTCCCGTCAGTCCGAAGAGAGAGCCTGACCATGGGAATGTCCGCCGGTCCGTCCGGCCGGGGACCGCGCCGCCGGTCCCGGCCCCAGGCTGAAATCAACGTCACGCCGCTTGTCGATGTGATGCTGGTGCTGCTCATCATCTTCATGGTGACGTCACCGATGATGACCAGCGGCGTGAACGTGGATCTGCCGAAAACCGACGCAAAGCCGGTCAATGCGGACACAAAGCCGATAACCGTGTCGATCAAGGCAGACGGAACGCTCTGGCTGGGTGACAATCAGGTCACGGCAGACCAGCTGATCGATCAGCTCAAGGCGGCCTCCTCCAACGATCCGGATCACCGTATCTTCGTACGCGGAGACGCACATATCGACTATGGCAAGGTCATGCAGGTGATGGGGCAGGTCACCGCAGGCGGCTTCACGCATGTGGCCCTGCTCGCGCAGCAGCCACCGGCCACCGGCCCGTGAGCGGCAGTATCATGTCTGAATCCGGGCGTGATCTGTCATGTCTGACTTTCTGAGACGGATCGAGAGAAATCCCATGGTTCGGCTTCGCCGTTCCGAAAAAACCCTGCTGCAGCGCTCGACAGCCCTGTCAGCCGGCGCGCATGTCCTTGCCATCGCGCTGCTCCTGCTCACGCTTCCGACATCCAAACTGCCGGAACCCGAAGAGCAGAAGCCGGTCGAGGTGCAGTTCGAACCGCCAGGCTCGGATAGCGGCGGCGCCCCGGCCAAGGCCTCCGCTCCGGCAGAAGAACCTACACCGCCCGCACCGGAAAAAACCGAAGCCCCTCCGGCACCGACGCCGCCTGCAGCCGCGCCGATAGAGGAGGCTCCCCCTCCGCCGCCTCCGCCGCAACCGGTCCCGCCGCCTCCGCCGCCTTCCGAATCCCTGCCTCTGCCGGACACACCCGTTCCGCCAAAGGAAGAGACACCGGCACCGGTCGAGACACCGAAAACCGAAAAGGTAGAAAAGCCGCAGAAAACCGAAAAGGCTGCGGTCTCCAAGCCCTCCAGCACGAAAAGCACGGCCCAGGTCGCGTCCCTGCCATCGGACCTGTCCGCGCCGTCGCCGACTCATGCCGTCACGGCCCCCTCTCCGGTCAGCACGCCGACAGACACGCTGCCCGATATGGCCGTGCCGTCACACAGCACGCAGCCGAACAAGGCAAAGAAGACGCAGGCCGATTCCAGTTCGCTGCTCTCGACCCTCGACTCCTTCCGCTCGGATTCGAAGCAGACACATGCGCCGAACGCAAAAGCCAATCCGGCCCAGGGCGGCTCGCCGAAAGGCGGCGGGACGCCGAACGGGGATATCACCCAGTCCATGAGCGCGGGTGATCAGCAGGCCATCGCAGGCACGGTCCGCGCCTGCTACAGCGAGGACACGGCCGCAAAGGACTACGCCTCCTTCTCGGCCCGCCTGATCGTGACCGTCGACGCGACAGGAGTGGCCCGCCTCGTCAAATTCGAGCCTTCAACACAGGCCAGGATGAATGCCGACGCGTCCTACCGCGCCCTGGCGGAGCGGGCGAGACAGGCCGTGCTGAGTCCGAAGTGCTCGAAGCTTCCCATTCCGAAAAACCTGCTGGGCCAGACACACCAGCTCAAATTTCTGTTCCGGCCATAAGACCGGACTCTCAGGAGACCTGATGATGACACGCCTGAACACCGAAGGTTACCTCAGCGACGGGGAAGCCGAGCAGCTTGCCTCGGCATTCAGCCGCCGCGCACTGCTCGGCAGTGGTCTGGCCGGAGCCGCCGTCATGGCCACGCCGCTCAGTGCCTTTGCCGCGGGCAGCGCTCCGGCTGCGGAAATCACGGTGGATAAGGCACGCTCGGAGCCGATCCCGATCGTCATCCCCTCATTTGGCGGCACTATCGGTAATCAGATCACCTCGGTCCTGACCAGCGACCTCAATAATACCGGCCTGTTCAAGGTGATCAGCGGTTCCCCGGGTTCCGGTATGCCGGACCTCTCCTCCTATAAATCGATGGGGGCCCGTGCAGCAGTTTCCGGCGCGGCAACAGGGGAGGGGTCGGTTCGCGTCGAATTCCGCCTGTGGGACGTGCTTTCACAGCAGCAGATCCAAGGCACGGCCTACTCAACGACGGCAGCAAACTGGCGTCGTATCGCGCATATCATCGGCGATGTGATCTATCAGCGCCTGCTGGGTGAAAAAGGCTATTTCGATACGCGCATCGCCTTCGTCACACGCTCAGGCTCCATGAAGCAGCCGGTCATGCGTCTTGCCATCATGGATCAGGACGGCGCGAACTATCGCCAGCTCAGCACCGGGCAGACCAAGCTGCCCTCCTTTAATCCGGTGCGCGATCAGATCGCCTTCCTGTCCTATGCCAGCGCCAGACCGAGAGTGATGCTCTTCGATCTCCAGAGCGGCAGGCAGCGTATCCTCGGAGATTTCTCCGGTGTGCCACTCGGCCCGCATTTCTCTCCGGATGGCGGCACCATCATCGTGCCAGTCGCCCGTGGCAGCGGGTCTGAGCTCTATTCTGTCAGCGTCGCTTCCGGTGCGGCACGCCAGATCACTTCCACAGGCGGGGCGATCAACGTCAGTCCGAGCTTCAGTCCGAACGGAAGCCAGATCGCCTTCACATCAGACCGCGGGGGCTCTCCCGCCCTTTACGTGATGAGTGCATCAGGCGGTGCCGCAAGGCGCATCTCCTACGGCAGCGGTAACTATGAGGAGACATGCTGGTCCCCGCGCGGAGACCTGATCGCGTTCACAAAAGTGGGATCGGGCGGATTTTCTCTCGGCGTCATGAATACGGACGGCTCCGGAGAGCGCATCATGACCCAGGGATATTCGGTGGAAAGCCCCACATTCTGCCCGAACGGACGCGTCCTCGCGTTCTGCAGCAGTGGTGGCGCAGGAAGTCGGTCTTCCATTGGCACGGTGGATATCACGGGATTTCATGAACGCATGATTCCGCTGTCCATGTCCGCCATCAGCCCGACCTGGTCCCCTAGAAACGTCTGATCAGGATCACCCGACAGCATTTCCCTCTGTCATGCAATTACCTGGGGAGGGAAATGCTACAGCCGCAGAGAATGCCGCTTGACCGGATGCGGGCGGTGTGGCTTGCTATGTTCAGCCGCAGGTTTTGAATACCCCGTAACGGGCAGGAAAGCCGTGGCTGGCGGAGACATCCGGCCCGTTTTTTCTTCTGTAAATTCCGTAAAACCGGATACAGATCCCAGGATCAGAGACATGAAACTGAAGCTTATCAGTGCAATCGGACTGGCGGCACTTCTGGCCGCCTGTGCGGACGACCAAGCAAATCAGGGCGCGGCCACCGGCTCGGGCGACATGAGCGGACAGCAGCAGGTCGCAACCGGCCCGGCTCCGGGAACCGAGGCAGATCTGGTCGCCAATGTCGGAGATCGCGTGTTCTTCGGTCTGAACCAGAGTGGCCTGAGCTCCGATGCAAAAACAACCCTGGACAAGCAGGCCGACTGGCTCGCGAAGTATCCGCAGGTCGCCGTGCAGCTCGCCGGTAACTGCGATGACCGCGGAACCGAAGAATTCAACCTTGCACTGGGTCAGCGCCGCGCCAACGCCGCCCGCGACTACCTCGTCGCCAAAGGCACGGCCTCCTCACGCATCACGACAATCTCCAACGGCAAGGATCAGCCGACCGCCGCAGGAGAGGGTGAAGACGTCTGGGCCCAGAACCGTAACGCCATCACGTCGGTTCAGTAATACAGCCTGAAAAGGTCCGGCGGACGTACTGCCCGCCGGACCACGGAACCGTGCTTTCACTGAAGAGCACGCTTCCCTTCCGGCCTGCGTGATCAGAGCGGGCCCGTCCCGGCTCCCCGGTCTGTTTCTGAGGAGCCTTCCTCAGGAATCGGGAATCAAAACAGATCATGAGCGTCGGCCAGTTTCCCCTGACCCGTATGCGTCGGAATCGTCAGGACGATTTCACAAGACGTCTCGTCTCAGAAAACACCCTCACGACAGACAACCTCATCTGGCCGATATTCGTCATGGATGGCGAGAATCAGACCACAGAGGTCTCCTCCATGCCCGGCGTGCAGCGCGTGACAGCGGATCGTCTTGCCGCCCATGTGGAGCCTGCAGCCCGCCTGGGAATTCCCGCCGTAGCGCTCTTTCCCATCACACCGGCCTCTGCGCGCAACGCCACGGGAACGGAAGCGCTCAATCCGGATAATCTGATGTGCCGCGCCGCACGAATCCTGAAAAAAGAATTCCCGGAGATCGGACTCATCGGAGATGTGGCGCTCGATCCCTACACGGATCACGGACATGACGGCGTCATAGAAGACGGATATGTCGTCAATGACACATCTGTCGAAATCCTGGTTCGCCAGGCGGTCAACCAGGCCGCCGCCGGAATCGATATCATCGCCCCGTCAGATATGATGGACGGACGGATCGCCGCCATACGCACCGCCCTGGACAGGGAAAATCTGACCTCAACACGAATCATGTCCTACGCGGCAAAATACGCCAGCGCCTTTTACGGACCGTTCCGTGACGCACTTGGATCGGGCGGCCTTCTGAAGGGGGACAAAAGAACCTATCAGATGGACCCGGCCAACAGTGACGAGGCCCTCAGGGAGGTTGAACTCGACCTGGCAGAAGGGGCGGATATGGTCATGGTAAAACCAGGCATGCCCTATCTCGATATCATCCGCCGCGTCCGCGACCGCTTCGCCGTGCCCACATTCGCCTATCAGGTCTCCGGCGAGTATGCGATGCTGATGGCAGCCATACAGAACGGCTGGCTCGATCATGAGAAGGCCGTAATGGAAAGCCTTATGGCATTCCGCCGCGCCGGGGCCAACGGAATCCTGACCTATTTCGCCATCGAGGCGGCAGAACGTCTGAAAGCGGGCTGAACAGTCACATTCTTTCGTTGAAAAATCTCTGAATCTCCGGACACACTGGTGTCAGTCGATACCAGCCGGGGCAGGGAGATCAGGAGCAGATGACATATCCGGTCCGCCATCCCCAGCTGTTCTACACGACCGCACCGTTGCCGTGCCCGTATCTCGCGGGGAAAACGGAACGCAAGGTTGTGACGGATCTGTCCGGACCGGATGCGGACATACTGCATAACCGACTTTCCCAGGCCGGTTTTCGCCGAAGTCATGCCATCGCCTATGCACCCGTCTGCCATCAGTGCAGCGCCTGCATCCCAATTCGCCTTCCGGTCGGACGCTTCCGTCCCGACCGGACGCAGCGCAGGATATTCAGGCGTAATGCAGATACAGACTGCTTCGACGTACCGCCCTGCGCGACCACAGAGCAGTACGAACTGTTCAGGAAATACCAGTCCGCCCGCCACTGCAGCGGAGACATGGTCGCGATGTCATTTCAGGATTATCGCGGAATGGTGGAGGAAACCCCCGTCGAAACCTGCATCTGCGAATTTCGTGATGCTGAAGGCCGACTGATAGCGGCAACCCTGACGGATGTCCTCAATGACGGCCTGTCTGCCGTCTATACCTTTTACGATCCGGATATGCAGCACCGCTCGCTCGGAACCTACGCGGTCATGATGCTGGCAGAATTCGCCCGCAGACAGAAGCTGCCCTATGTCTATCTGGGATACTGGATCGCACAGAGCCCGAAGATGGCCTACAAGGCCCGCTTCCGTCCGGCTGAAATCCTCATACGCGGAGCGTGGAGGGAACTGGAGGCTCAGACCGGGGCGCTCCCGGCCTGAGCGAAAGATTATTTCTGGAAAACGTTGCCGTAGGACGCAGCGCCAAGACCAGGGCAGCTGCACGGTGCTCCCACCGGCGTCGCCACGGGAAGCTGGCAGGTATACACACCAGCCTTACAGGTGCCGCCCAGCGGCGTGCCAGGCGGTGCATTAGCCGCAGAGACCGGAGATGCAGCCGTCCCGGTGCAGGCCGCCAGCAGCGTCGCAGCAACAGCCAGACCAGCATAGCGCAGTTTTGCAATCATCATGGATAATATCCTTCAGAGACAGAAAGAAGCACGACGCTTCTCATAACGCAGCGGAGAACGATCGGATGCCTGAAAAATCAGGCTTTCTGATGATGGGTCCTCGCCGCAATCGCCAGCCCGGCCGCGTGACCGCCCGACCACGCCCACTGAAAATTATAACCGCCAAGCCATCCGGTCACATCGACAGCCTCCCCCACGACATAGAGTCCCGGAACGTCCCGCGCTTCCATCGTCTGAGAGGACAGGGCGCGTGTATCGACACCGCCGGTCATGACCTCCGCCTTGGCATAGCCTTCCGTCCCGGACGGAAGAAGACGCATCTGCTTCAGAGCCGCCTCCGCCGCACGAAGCGTCTTGTCAGACCAGTTCGCCGCCTCTGAAGTTCCCAGCAGACGGGGTGCGAGGACACGGGCCAGGCGCTCGGGCATCAAGGCATTGAGAACCGAGATACCCCCCGCACGCGGCCTCTCCCTGCGCGCGGCCCGCAGCGTATCAAACACGTTGTATCCCGGCAGAAGATCAAGCCCGAAGCTCTCACCTTCAGGAATCCATGAGGAAATCTGCAGGATCGCCGGACCCGACAGACCGCGATGGGTAAATACCATACCGTCCGTAAAACGCTTTTTTCCAAAGGAGGCCATGACCGGCAGGGATGTCCCCGCCAGAGCATGCATCCATTCATCCTCAGCCCCGTCGAAGACAAGCGGAACCAGACCCGGTGCGGTCGGAATGACAGGAAGCCCGAATCTCGCAGCCAGGGTCAGGCCAAATCCGCTCGCACCCATTTTGGGAATGGAAAGACCACCGGTCGCAATCACCAGAGACGGAGCCTCCAGAATCCTCGCTGTCGTCGTGACCCGGAAAATCTCCCCCCCGGACACATCCGTAATGCGCTCACCGGTATAAAGCCCCACGCCGCCTGCTGCACATTCATCAAGCAGCATGGACAGAATATCGCGGGCGGAAGAACTGCAGAAAAGCTGCCCCGGCGTCTTTTCATGCCAGGCGATGCGGTGCTTTTCCACCATCTTCAGAAAATCACGAGGCGTGTAGCGCGCAAGGGCAGAGCGTATGAAATGCGGGCTGGCAGACAGATAGCGATCCGCCGCAGCCTCCATATGCGTGAAATTACACCGTCCGCCCCCGGAAATCAGAATTTTCCGGCCCGGCTCCGCATTATGCTCGATAACGGCAACACGGCATCCCCGCTGCCCAGCAATCAGAGCCGCCATCAGCCCGGCAGCCCCGCCGCCAAGCACGATGGCATCGCAGGTCTCAGCCCGCATCGGAACGATCAGAAATCCAGATTGGCATAATGCGTCGGAGGATTGATGCCCGGCACGCGGTCATTGAGAACCGAACGGAAGCAGGGGCGGGACTTGATCCGCGCATACCAGTCCCGGGCAGCCGGAGCCCGGCTCCAGTCGATATCACCGATATAATCAAGCGAAGAGAGATGGGCCGCCGCGGCAAAATCCGCCAGAGACAGCGCAGGGCCTGCAAGCCATGACCGCGCCTCGGCAAGCTGCCCGATATATTCAAGATGCGGACGAAGATTGGCATATCCTTGGCGCAGCGCCGTCCCGTCAGGATTTCCACGTCCGGAAATACGCTTGAGAACCTTCTCTCCCAGCAGATTGCGGGTCACGTCACGGGCGAATTTCTCATCAAACCAGGCAATCAGACGCCTGACCTCCACACGCTCTGCCAGTGTGCGGCCCAGAAGCGCTGCCGAATCAGGATAGGCTTCCTCAATATACTCGCAGATGACCCGCGAATCCGAAACCACCAGTCCGTTCTCCTCCACAAGAACCGGAACCTCACCCGCCGGGTTCATCTGGAGAAACTCCGGCCGCTGCTCCCAGACACGCTCGGTCATAGGCTCGAACGGAAGGCGCTTCTCCCCGAGGACAAGACGGATCTTGCGGGAAAACGGGGAAAGAGGAAGGTGATAAAGAATACGCATGGCGAACGTGTTATCTTACATCTGCGGGGAGTCCGTCCAGAGGACGGATACGAGGGCTCCCGCACTTATCAGCTGAATTCGTAAAAAAAATGGCAGCAGCAATCCCGGCTCGACACCCGGGGGAAGAGCGGGCTACGAGAGCAGGCGGAACAGACCGCGCCGGAACAGGTCCGGCACGGGAATTGATGATGCAAGGAGCAGAGGTGACAACGCTCCGGAATAAGCGGGACGGTTCGGGTTTTGACTGACGCAGCACGTAATTCTGCCAGCAGATCTTCTGGTGACGACACTTCCGGGGAGACAGCGCCGGCGCTGCCGCGTATCCGCGCGGGAGGCCGCTCCTTCCTCGCCCTGGTGCTGACACCGGAAGCCCCTCTGGATCAGTGGATGGCCGCGCTCGACGTGCAGATCGTAAGATCGGCAGGCTTCTTTTCGGGCAAGCCCGTCATCCTCGATCTCTCACTCGTCACCGAAGAGACGGCGCATCTGGCCGAATTCGGCCCGGCTCTGAAGGAACGCGGAATCCGCGTGATCGGGATCGAGGGTGCAGACCCGGAATGGGCGGTTTTCTCAGGATGGGAATGGCCGGAAGGTTTCGCCGGCGGCCGCTCATCTCCGGCCACTCCGGTCCCGGATGATGAGCACGGCGATACCGCAGAGCCTGAAACCCCACCAGGCAGCCTCATTCTGGAAGAAGGGCTGCGCTCCGGGCAGTCCATCGTCTATGCCGAGGGAGACGTCATCGTCCTCGGTGGTATTTCTTCCGGAGCCGAGGTTTCGGCAGGCGGCTCGATCCATGTCTATGGCCCTCTGAGAGGACGCGCCATCGCGGGAATCGTCGGACGCCCCGATGCCCGCATCTTCGCACGGGTTATGGAGCCCGAACTCCTCGCAATCGACGGATACTACGCCATAACCGAAGAGCTGGACCCGAAAATCGTCGGCAAACCGGGCCAGGCGGTCCTCGTGGATGACTGCCTGATCATCCGGCCGCTGACCTGAAAGAAATACCGCAACCGCGCCTTATCCCCGCCTGAAAACGGGAATCGTTCGTGATTCCTGCTTTCAGGCAGAGGGGCATATGGGGTAAGAGCGTGCGGGAAAAGATAAGTGCATCCCGGCTGCCGAAAGGCGCGGACACGAAGGAGAGTCAGCTTTCATGGCGAAGGTTCTGGTTGTTACGTCAGGCAAGGGCGGGGTAGGCAAAACCACCAGCACGGCCGCTCTCGGCGCCGCGCTGGCGAAAAGCGGAAAAAAAGTCGTCCTTGTCGATTTCGACGTCGGCCTCAGAAACCTCGATCTCGTCATGGGAGCGGAGCGCCGGGTCGTGTTCGATCTGGTCAACGTCATCCAGGGCGATGCCAAGCTTCCGCAGGCGCTGATCAAGGATAAACGCCTCGACAATCTCTCCCTGCTGCCTGCCTCACAGACCCGGGATAAAGACGCGCTGACCTCTGAAGGCGTGGCCCAGGTCATCAAGGAACTGCGTGAGAAATTCGACTGGGTCGTGTGCGACAGCCCGGCCGGGATCGAGCGTGGCGCGCAGCTCGCCATGTATCACGCAGACCACGCCGTGATCGTGACAAATCCGGAAGTCTCCTCCGTCCGCGACAGTGACCGCATCATCGGCCTGCTGGACAGCACGACGGAAAAGGCGAAAGCCGGACAGAAGGTCGAGAAACACCTTCTGCTCACCCGATATGATCCGTCACGGGCCGCCCGGGGTGAGATGATGAGCGTTGACGACGTTCTTGAAATCCTCTCCGTCCCGCTGATCGGTATCGTGCCGGAAAGCCAGGAAGTGCTGAAAGCGTCCAATGTCGGCGCCCCGGTCACGATTGCAGAGCCCGAAAGTGCGCCGTCCCGTGCCTATTTCGACGCCGCCCGCCGACTGAGCGGCGAAAAGGTCGAAATCGCCGTCCCGACCGAAAAGAAGGGCTTCTTTGACTGGCTGTTTAAGCGGGGTGCGGCATGAGCTTTTTTGGCAGCCTGTTCAGCCGGAACAGAAACTCCGCATCAGTCGCCCGCGATCGCCTCCAGATTCTTCTCGCCCATGAGCGCTCAAACGCTTCCGGAGAGGACCAGTCAGAGCTTCTGGTCCAGCTGCAGAAAGAAATAATGGAAGTGATCCGTCGCCACGTGTCCGTTGATCAGGACAAGGTCCAGGTCAAGCTGGATCGCGGCGAAAGCTGCTCCATGCTCGAAATTGATATCGAGGTGCCCGGCCTCGAGAAGCTGACGAACAAGCCTGAATCCTGACGGGCTTTCGAAACCGGAGCCTGATCAGCTCCGGTTCGCATTTTCCGGAACCCTGACGGCAGAGTGCTGTCTGATAAAATCAGGCAGCCGGCGCACGATTTCAGAGACGGGCTCAGACCAGTCAAGCGGCCTGATCTGCTGGAAAATGGTAAGAGAGCCATACCACGGCGAGTCTGTCCGTCGGCTGAGCCAGCGCCAGCACTGATCAAATCTGGACAGCATCCAGACAGGCTTGCCCAGTCCTGCGACAAGGTGAGCCGTGGATGTATCCACCGCAATCACCAGATCAAGACATGATGCGAGAGCCGCCGTGTCATCAAAATCCCGCAGCATGTCCGTATAATCCGTAATTTCCATGCCGGAAGGCGGATGAGCAAGCTGAGCAGACGGCTCTCCCTTCTGCAGACTGTAAAATCTGACGGATTCCGAAAACTTTCTGAGCGGCGCCAGTTCCTGCAGCTGCATCGAACGTCTGCGATCAGCAATTTCAGCCTCGCGAATCTCCCGATGCGGCGCACCGGCCCAGACAAGGCCGATCCGCACGGGACGGCCACCTCCGGCCGGAGCCAGACATTCATCCGCGCAAAGACGTTTTTCCCAGAAAGCTGCTTTTTCAGGATCAGCGGTAAGATATCCCTTGACGTGCCCCCCTTTTTGTATCCACTCAAAAGGAGAGTTCCCGTTTTTTATGGCTTGGGGTTGATGGGATGACAAG
>NZ_JAJJND010000003.1 GCF_029759835.1 Acetobacter sp. AN02 | reverse complement strand
CTGTAGTGCTGCTCGCACGGCGTGCGTAGTCGTGGCGCTCCCATGACGTATCTGTCCCATAAGGCTTCCTTCCACTCTCGTGAAAATAATACCCCACCAAATCCCGGGACTAAACACCTAGTCAGGGTTTGCCGGAAATACTCATGCATGAGTGGGTGCCGTTCTGGCGGGGACTGAATGATGAACAGAAGGCTGATTATCTGGATAAATGGAACGCTTCGGAGGCATGGCGATCTTCTGTTGATGTGAGATTTAACGCTACTGATGAGGAATTGGAAGAGGAGGGCAGGGCTTCTTATGCAAGAAGGCTAGAGGAAAGAGCCCGGCGGAGGGAGGAGGAGATGAGGCGGACACCTGCCCTGATCAGGATGATAAAGAGGTGGTATTTCGGGTATGACGGGCGATGGAACGATTAGGGGGCGGTGCCGCCTATCTGCGGCCCAGTGACTGGTATTCAAATCCTTCGCGGCGCATGGCTGCGGGATCGAAGATATTTCTCATATCCGTAATGACGTTGCCGCGCATGGTGTCTTTCAGTGCCCGGGGGGAGAGGGCGCGGAAGACGTTCCACTCCGTCAGCACGACCAGGGCGTCTGCTCCTTTTGCGGCGTCCAGGGCGTCGGTGCAGAAGGTGACGGAGGGGGGCAGCAGGGGGCGTGCCGTGTCGTGGCCGACGGGATCGAAGGCGCGGATGATGGCTCCGGCCTCGTCCAGGCGGTGCAGGATGGGGATGGAGGGAGATTCGCGCATGTCGTCGGTTTCGGGCTTGAAGGTCAGGCCGAGCACGGCGATGGTTCTGCCTTCCACGCTTCCGCCGCAGGCTGCGATGATCCGTCCCGCCATTCCGATCTTGCGGGCGTCGTTGATCTGCACGGTTGTCTCGACGAGGCGGCAGGGGCTTCCGGCTTCCTGGCCGATGCGGGACAGGGCGAGCGTGTCCTTGGGGAAGCAGGAGCCGCCGTATCCCGGGCCAGGGTGGAGGAATTTCTTTCCGATCCGGTTATCGAGGCCCATGCCGCGCGCGAGGTCGTGCACGTCTGCGCCGAGTCTGTCGCACAGATCGGCCATCTCGTTGATGAAGGAGATTTTCATCGCGAGGAAGGAGTTCGAGGCGTATTTCGTCAGTTCTGCGGTTTCGAGGCCGGTGAACAGCAGCGGGGCCTCGATCAGGGAGAGCGGGCGGTAGACCCGTCTCATGATGTCCTCGGCGCGTTTTCCGCCGTCGGGGCTGTTGCGGTCGAGGCCGATGATGACGCGGTCCGGCCGCATGAAGTCCCCGATGGCGCTGCCTTCGCGCAGGAATTCCGGGTTTGAGGCGACGTCGAATTCCGCGTCCGGGCAGGTGCTGCGGATGATTCCGGCGATGCGGCGGCTGGTTCCGGTCGGGACGGTGGATTTGGTGACGATCACGGCGTAGTTCGTCAGCGCGCGGGCGATCTGCTGTGCCGCGGCGTGGACGTACTGCATGTCTGCGGCGCCGTCTCCGTTTCTGGGCGGGGTTCCGACGGCGATGAAGACGGCCTCGGCTCCGCGGACGGCTGTGGTGATGTCGTTGCCGAAGGAGAGGCGTCCTGCGCTGAGGTTTTTGCCGACCAGGGTATCGAGGCCGGGTTCATAGATGGGGATGCGGCCTTCCTGCAGGGCGGCGAGGCGTTCGGGGCTGGTTTCGACGACGGCGACATCGATGCCGAATTCCGCGAAACATGCGGCGGATACGAGGCCGACATATCCGCCGCCGATCATTGCAATACGCATAAGCCGTTTGTCTCCTGCCCTGACTGGCGTGGCAGCCGGTTTTCCTAGGTGTGTTTTGAAGCCGTCCGCCATGAAACGGTCAAGTGCGGATATGCGCGGCTTTGACGTGGAACGCGTGGCGGGTTACGCCGTAGTGAGGATACTGTCATGTCATGCTGCTGCGGCTGCCGGGGTTTTTGCTGACTCAATGAATGCGATTTCAGATGTCGTCCGCTGGATCGGACGATTCGTCATTTTTTCGATGCGCGGGGCGGGTGGTGTTGCGCTGTTCGCGGCTGAGGGGCTGTCGCATGTGGTGCGCCCTCCGTATTACGGGCGGGTTTTTGCTGCGGCGCTGCTGGATACGGGGTTTCTGTCCCTGCCGGTCGTGGCTCTGACGGCGTTGTTTTCCGGCGGTGTGATCGCACTTCAGTCCTATACCGGTTTCGCGCAGTATCACGCGCAGAGTGCGATTGCGAACATCGTGGTTCTGGCTGTGACGCGTGAGCTTGGTCCGGTTCTTGCGGGTCTTATGGTGGCCGGGCGTGTCGGTGCGGCGATGGCTGCGGAGATCGGCACGATGCGTGTGACGGATCAGATCGATGCGCTGACCACGCTGCGGACCAATCCGATGAAATATCTGGTGACGCCGCGTCTTCTCGCCGGTCTGATTGCGCTTCCGTTTCTGGTGATGGTTGCGGATGTTCTTGGTGTCGCCGGTGGTTTTACCGTTGCCGTGGTCAAGCTCGGATTTGCTCCGAACTCCTATATTACGGCGACGCTCAATGCCCTGACGATTGAGGATGTGACGGTCGGGCTGGTGAAGGCGGCTGTGTTCGGCTTCATCATCACGCTGATGGGCTGTTATTACGGCTATAACAGCCGGGGTGGTGCTGAGGGTGTCGGGTCTTCCACAACCTCTGCGGTGGTTGCGGCGTCCATTCTTCTGCTGGCGTTTGACTATCTCCTTACTGATCTGTTTTTCGCGCAGTAATGGCGGGGCCGGGCATGCATTCTTCTCCGAAAATCCGTATTCGCGGCCTGCATAAATCCTTCGGCGAGAAGAAGGTGCTGGACGGGATAGATCTTGACGTTCCCGAGGGGACATCATTTGTCATTATTGGCGGGTCGG
Source organism: Acetobacter sp. AN02 (assembly GCF_029759835.1). Classification (GTDB taxonomy): domain Bacteria; phylum Pseudomonadota; class Alphaproteobacteria; order Acetobacterales; family Acetobacteraceae; genus Acetobacter. Next base: position 64,880 of record NZ_JAJJND010000003.1, on the reverse strand, counting down.
GTTCGGGAAAATCCGTTCTTCTGCGCTGTATTCTCGGGCTGATCACGCCGGATTCCGGATCTATCGAGATTGACGGAAAGGATATCGTGACGGCGACCTCGCGTGAGCGTGCGGAGATGATCGGCGAGATCGGGATGCTGTTTCAGAATGCGGCGCTGTTTGACAGTCTGACGGTGTGGGAGAACGTGGCGTTTGGTCTGCTGGCTCCGGAGCCGCGTGCGCGTGCGGACCGTCATCCCCGTCTGAACCGCACGGATGCGAAGGCGCGTGCGGGAGAGATTCTGGCGCAGGTGGGGCTTGATCCGTCTGTGGGTGATCTCTCTCCGGCGGAGCTTTCGGGCGGGATGCAAAAGCGCGTGGGTCTTGCGCGTGCGATTGCCGATCGTCCGGAGATTCTGTTTTTTGACGAGCCGACGACCGGGCTTGATCCGATCATGGGGGCTGTGATTGACGGTCTGATCGTGGATTGCGTGAAGAAGATGGGGGCGACGGCCATTGCCATCACGCACGATATGGCTTCAGCCCAACGGATCGGGGATGAGGCGGCGATGCTGTATCACGGGCGGCTGATCTGGCAGGGGGCTGCGGCGTCTCTGATGAACAGCGGCAACGATATGGTCAATCAGTTCACGCATGGTTATCGCGATGGTCCGATCAGCATGGAGCTGCGCCGCTGAGCGGGGCGGCTGTCTGAGGGGACTGCTGGGTTAAGGGCACAAAAAAACGCGGATCCGGGGGGATCCGCGTTTTTCGTACCGGAAGCAGAAAGAGCGAGGCTTTCTGCTGTCCTGGCCGTCCGTTATTTCACGATCGGGGTCGCGATGGCCGGAGCGGTTGCGGCCGGAGCCACGACCGTCGGAGCCGTCATGGTCGGGGCAACGACGGCCGGAGCGGTGACGCCTGATGCCGTGACAGCCGGAGCCGTGATTGCCGGTGCGGTTACGGCCGGAGCCGTCATTGTCGGGGCTGTCACTGTCGGAGCCGTGACGGAGGAGATCGGAGCAGCGACAGCGGGGGTCGTGGCTACGTGGGTGCCCGGCGTGATGGAGGGCGGAACGATGACGCCCTGGCGCGCCTGGGAGAGGCTGCGGGCGTTAAGGTCCTCGGTCGCGCGGTCGCCATCGGCGGCGGCTTCTGCAGAGGACTGCTTCTTGCTGTGTGCGTGGTGGTGGCCGGCAGCCAGCGCCATCGGCGCTGATGCCAGAACGGAAGCGCTGACCAGCGTTGCTGCAAACAGAGACTTCATATTTAAAACCCTTTTCCGGTCTCGACCCGCCGCGAGAACTCACTTCATGCGGCTTGTGTGGTACATCTCAGATGTGTCGCACAGGCGGGAGACTAGCACCCGGCGGTGTTCTCTGCCAGTCAACGACGGCACAACCGGAAAGTTTCGTCTTCGTTCCGGTATTTCAGCGTGTGGCGGGTGTGCCGGACTGCAGGGGCGGGCCGTAGACTTCGCGGGCTCTGCGGATGAAGGCGGAGACCATGACGCGCACGGCTTCTCCGAACATCATGCCGATGGCAGCCTGAAGAATACGGGACCGGAATTCGAAGTCCACGTGGAAATCGACGAGGCATCCGCCGGGGTCGGGCGAGAATTTCCAGACATTATTGAGGTATCTGAACGGGCCTTTTTCGTATTGTACGCGAATCTGGTCCGGGCGGCTGAGTGTGACGCGCGAGGTGAAGGTTTCCCGGAAGGGGCCGAACCCGACGGTGAGGTCTGCGAGCAGCAGCGTGTCGGTGCGGGAGAGGATTCGCGTGCCGACGCACCAGGGGAGGAATTTGGGGTAGTGCTGCACGTCTGCGACGAGGTCGAACACCTGCTCGGGCGTGTAGCCCAGCACTCTTCGTTCTGCATGTGTCGGCATCAGGCGGCTCCGGCCTCTGTGCCGGATCTGGCTGCGAGCTGTTTTTCCCGGGCTTCGCGCAGGGCGGCGAAATCGGAATCGGCATGATAGGAGGAGCGTGTCAGGGGGGAGGAGCTGACCTGCAGGAAGCCTCTGGCGCGGGCGATGGCGGCGTAGTCCGCGAATTCGTCAGGTGTGACGAATCGGGCGACGGCGGCGTGTTTGACGGTGGGCTGGAGGTACTGGCCCATCGTGAGGAAGTCCACGTCCGCGATGCGGAAATCGTCCATGACCTGTGTCAGTTCCGCCTTTTCCTCTCCGAGGCCGAGCATGAGGCCGGATTTGGTGAAGATGGACGGATCGAGCTGTTTCACGCGGTCCAGCAGGCGCACGGACTGGTAGTAGCGTGCGCCGGGACGGATCGTGGGATAGAGGCGGGGGACGGTTTCGATATTGTGGTTGAACACGTCCGGGCGGGCTTCGACGACGACTTCCAGTGATCCGGGTTTGCGGAGGAAGTCCGGGGTCAGGACTTCGATGGTGGTTTCCGGGGAGGCGGTGCGGATCGAGCTGATGACGCGGGCGAAGTGGCGTGCGCCGCCGTCAGGCAGGTCGTCCCGGTCTACGGAGGTGATGACGACGTGGCGCAGGCCGAGTTTTGCCACGGCCTCTCCGACGCGGCGGGGTTCGTCCTCGTCCAGGGCCTGGGGCAGTCCGGTGGTGACGTTGCAGAACGAGCAGGCGCGGGTGCAGATCTCGCCCATGATCATCATGGTGGCGTGGCGCTGTGACCAGCATTCCCCGATATTGGGGCAGGCGGCTTCCTCGCAGACCGTGACGAGTTTGTTGTCGCGCATCAGCTCCCTGGTCTCGTGATAGACCGGGTGATTGGGGGCCTTGACGCGGATCCAGTCGGGCTTGCGCGCGATCGGATTATCCGGCCGGTGTGCCTTTTCCGGGTGGCGCAGCGCGGCGCCGTCCGTCTTGCGATGGTCGATAACGATACGAGTGGACATGATTTTTACCCGGTCGGCACGAAGGGGCCGGGACGGTCGGCAGGACTGCCGCACCCGGCCGGAAGCTGCCTTCAGAAGTGATCCCATGTGCGCCGGGCGTCAAGCCGTGTGCACGGGATGTCTGCCTTCCGGGATCAGAGTTTCGTGAGCCCGGAAGGCGTGGGGTGATCAGAAGTGCAGGGCACCGTCATAGGCTGCGAGCACGGCCTCGTGCATGGATTCCGAGATGGTGGGGTGGGGGAAGACGGTTTCCTGCAGTTCGGCTTCGGTCAGTTCGCCGGAGCGGGCGATGACGTAACCCTGGATCATTTCGGTCACTTCCGCGCCGATCATGTGGGCGCCCAGGAGTTCTCCGGTTTTTGCGTCGAACACGACCTTGACCAGTCCGTCCGGCTCACCCATGGCGATGGCCTTGCCGTTGCCGACGAAGGGGAAGCGACCGGTTTTTACGGTGTAGCCTGCTTCTTTTGCCTTTGCCTCGGTATAGCCGACGGAGGCGATCTGCGGGCGGCAGTAGGTGCAGCCCGGGATTTTTGTCGGGTCGATCGGGTGGACGTGTTTTCCGGCGATGGCTTCCACGCACATGACGGCTTCGTGGCTGGCTTTGTGGGCGAGCCAGGGCGGTCCGGCGAGATCGCCCAGGGCATAGACGCCTTTTTCCCCGGTGCGGCAGAGCTCATCGACGACGACATGCGTGCGTTCGACTTTGATTTTCGTGCCTTCGAGGCCGATATTCTCGACATTACCGACGATACCGACGGCGGAGATGACGCGGTCGACTTCGAAGATTTCGGTCTTGCCGCCGGTTTCGACGGGGACTTTTACCGTATCGGAGCCTTTTTCCAGCTTGCCGAGTTTTGCGCCGGTCAGGACTTTCATGCCCTGTTTCTCGAACGCGGTGCGGGCGAGTTTGCTGATTTCCTCGTCCTCGACCGGGAGGATGCGGTCTGCGACTTCCACCAGGATCACTTCGGAGCCCATGTTGCGGTAGAAGGAGGCGAATTCCGTGCCGATGGCGCCGGACCCGATGACGAGCAGGCGTTTCGGCAGGGCTTCGGGGACCAGGGCTTCGCGGTAGGACCAGATCAGCTTGCCGTCGGGTTCGATGCCCGGCAGCACACGGGCGCGGGCACCTGTGGCGAGGATGATGTGCGGCGCGGTGAGGGTGGTGGTTTTCCCGTCCGCGAGTTTGACGTCCAGCTTACGCTTGTCTCCGGACGTGCCTGCGAGTTTGCCGAAGCCATCGAACACCGGGACCCTGGCTTTTTTCAGCAGATGTCCGATGCCGCCCGAGAGCTGTTTCGAGACCGCGCGGGAGCGGGCCACGACTTTTTTGAAGTCGAAGCGGGGGTTGTCGGCCTCGAACCCGAACTGCCCGAGGTCGTGCAGGAGGTGATTGATTTCCGAGGCGCGCAGCAGGGCCTTGGTGGGGATGCAGCCCCAGTTGAGGCAGATACCGCCCAGGTGGTTTGCTTCCACCACGGCGACTTTCAGCTTCAGCTGTGCTGCGCGCAGGGCCGCGACATATCCGCCGGGGCCGCCGCCAACAACGATGAGATCGAAATCGGTGCCGCTCATGATCCGTTTTTCCTCTGCTTCCGTCCGGTGCCGGTCCGGGGCGTGGGCCGGGCGGAAGGTTCTTTTTCCGATGGCTGGTCCGGGAGACGGGCGCGGCGCGGGGGCGCTGCCGTCTCCCGGACCGGATGGCTCAGACCACGAGGCTGAGCGGCGACTGCACGATGTCGCGGAATGTCGAGACCCACTGGGCGGCGAGCGCGCCGTCCACGGCCCGGTGATCGACCGACAGCGTGACGGTCATGACCGTTCCGATTGCGAGCGCGTCTCCGCGGACCACGGCTCGTTTCTCGCCTGCTGCGATGGCGAGGATGCCGGCCTGGGGCGGGTTGAGGATGGCGGAGAAGGAGCTCACGCCGAACATTCCCATATTGGAGATGGAGAATGTGCCGCCCTGGAACTCTTCAGGTTTGAGTTTTCCGGCGCGGGCGCGGGCGACGAGATCCTTCACCTCGTTGCTGATCTGACGCAGGCTTTTCCTGTCGGCCTGGCGGACGATCGGGGTGATCAGTCCGTCGGGGATCGACACGGCGACGGAGATGTCCACATCTGCGTATTTTATGAGGGCGTCTTCCGTAAAGGAGACGTTCATGTCCGGCACGCGCTTCAGGGTCAGGGCGGCGGCCTTGATCAGCATGTCGTTGACCGACAGCTTGAAGGCTTCCGGGCCTTCTGCCGGGGAGGTGGCGTTCAGCTTCGAGCGCAGGTCCAGCAGGGCGTCGAGTTCCACGTCGGCTGAGACGTAGAAATGCGGCACCGTGGATTTGGACTCGGTCAGGCGGCGGGCGATGACCTTACGCATCGAGGACAGCGGGACCGAGGTGGTCTCTCCTGCCGCGAGCGGTGCGGGGGCGGCTGCCGGAGCTTTTTTCGCGGCTTCCACGTCTTTTTTCACGATGCGGCCGTTCGGTCCGGTGCCTTTGATCGCGGACAGGTCGAGCCCTTTGTCCTTTGCGATGCGGCGGGCCAGCGGCGAGGCGAAGATACGTTTGTCTCCGGAAGGGGCTGCGGTTTTCGGGGCTTCGGCCCGGGCGGGCTCTGCCTTCTTCGGTGCTTCGGATTTCTGCGGAGCCGGTGCGGCTTTCGCTTCCGGAGCTTTCGGCGCGGGTGCCGCGCCGGAAGGGCCGTCGGGGACGTCCTCTCCTTCCTCGACCAGGATGGCGATGGGGGCGTTGACGGCGACGCCTTCGGTGCCTTCGGGCACGAGGATGCGGCCCAGGATGCCTTCATCGACGGCTTCGACTTCCATCGTGGCCTTGTCGGTCTCGATTTCGGCGATCACATCTCCGGAGGAGATTTTGTCGCCTTCCTTCTTGACCCAGCGCGCCAGCTTGCCTTCGGTCATTGTCGGCGAAAGGGCCGGCATCAGAATATCGGTGGCCATGATCGCTCCTCAGACCAGCTTGCGGACGGCTTCGACAATCCAGTCGGGCTGCGGGAGCGCGAGCTTTTCCAGATTGGCGGCGAAGGGCATCGGTACGTCGACGCCTGCGACGCGGACGGGCGGGGCGTCGAGCCAGTCGAAGGCGTGTTCGATGATCTGCATCGAGACCTCGGCTCCGATACCGGCGAAGGGCCAGCCTTCCTCGACCGTGACGAGGCGGCTGGTTTTCTTCACGCTTTCCACGATGGTTGCCGTGTCGAGCGGGCGGAGCGTGCGCAGGTTGATGACTTCTGCGCTGATGCCCTGTTCGGCGAGCTGTTCTGCGGCCTGCAGGGCGACGCCGACCATGATCGAGAAGGTGACGATCGTGACGTCCGTGCCTTCACGTTCGATTTTCGCCTTGCCGATGGGGAGGATGAAATCCTCGTCCGTGGGGCAGGGGAATTTCTGTCCGTAGAGGATCTCGTTTTCCAGCACCACGACCGGGTTCGGGTCCCGGATGGCGGCGCGGAGCAGGCCCTTGGCGTCAGCGGAGGACCAGGGAGCGACGACTTTCAGGCCCGGAATGTGGGCATACCAGCTGGCATAGCACTGTGAGTGCTGTGCGCCGACGCGGGCGGCTGCGCCGTTGGGGCCGCGGAACACGATCGGGCAGCGGATCTGGCCGCCGGACATGTACAGCGTCTTGGCTGCGGAGTTGATGATGTGATCGATGGCCTGCATCGAGAAGTTCATGGTCATGAACTCTACGATGGGCTTGAGGTCGGTCATGGCGGCGCCGACGGCAAGGCCGGTGAAGCCGTGTTCGGTGATGGGCGTGTCGATGACGCGCTTTTCTCCGAATTCATCCAGCAGACCCTGGGAGACCTTGTAGGCTCCCTGGTACTGCGCGACTTCCTCTCCGATCAGGAACACGTCTCCGTCGCGGCGCATTTCCGTGGCCATGGCGTCGCGCAGGGCTTCTCGGACGGTGATGTCCTCGGTCGGGCCCCAGTCTTTTTCCGGCTCTGCGGAGGGCGCGGAGGCGGGGGCTGCGGGAGCGGGCTTTGAGGAGCAGCTCTGCGGAGCGGATTCGGTTTTTGCCTCTTCGGCTTTCGGTGCCGCGCCGGAAGGGCCGTCGGGGACGTCCTCTCCTTCCTCGACCAGGATGGCGATGGGGGCGTTGACGGCGACGCCTTCGGTGCCTTCGGGCACGAGGATGCGGCCCAGGATGCCTTCATCGACGGCTTCGACTTCCATCGTGGCCTTGTCGGTCTCGATTTCGGCGATCACATCTCCGGAGGAGATTTTGTCGCCTTCCTTCTTGACCCAGCGCGCCAGCTTGCCTTCAGTCATTGTCGGCGAAAGGGCCGGCATCAGAATATCGGTGGCCATATCTCTCAAACCTCCGTCAGAACGTCTGTATAGAGTTCCGCAGGATCGGGCTCCGGGCTGGTTTTCGCGAATTCGGCCGCGTCGTTGACCACCTTTTTCACCTCTTCATCGATCTTTTTCAGTTCGGCCTCGTCCACGCCGACGGCGATCAGTTCGCTGCGGACGTGATCGATCGGATCGTGATGCTGGCGGATTTCGTCCACCTCATCGCGGCTGCGGTATTTTGCCGGGTCGGACATGGAGTGTCCGCGGTAGCGGTATGTGGACATTTCCAGCAGGTAGGGGCCTTTGCCTGCGCGGCACCATTCGACGGCCTTGCGTGCGGCGGCGTTCACGGCGTTCACGTCCATGCCGTCCACCTGCTCGCCCGGGATGCCCCAGGGCTCTCCGTTTTTCCACAACGCGCGGGAGGCGGAGGAGCGTTCCACGCTGGTGCCCATGCCGTAGCGGTTATTTTCGATCACGTAGATACAGGGGAGTTTGTGCAGGGCGGCGAGGTTGAAGCTTTCGTAGACCTGTCCCTGGTTGGAGGCGCCTTCTCCGAAATAGGCGATCGAGACTTCGTCCGAGCCGCGGTATTTGTTGGCGAAGGCGAGGCCGGTGCCGATGGAGACCTGTGCGCCGACGATGCCGTGTCCGCCGTAGAAGTTCTTCTCACGGGAGAACATGTGCATGGAACCGCCCTTGCCGCGGGAATATCCCGTCTCGCGGCCTGTCAGCTCGGCCATCACGCCGCGTGCGGACATGCCCGCGGCGAGCATCTGTCCGTGGTCACGGTAGGAGGTGATGATCTTGTCGCCTTCCTTGAGTGCCATCTGCACGCCGACGACCACGGCTTCCTGTCCGATATAGAGATGGCAGAAGCCGCCGATCAGGCCCATGCCATAAAGCTGCCCTGCTTTTTCTTCAAAACGCCGGATGAGCACCATTTCCTGGTAGGCGTTTTTCAGCTCATCGGTGGTCAGTGACGGGTCGTTCCGCCCTGCCGCTGCGCTGTTGTCTCCACTCATCCGCGTCTTCCTTCACACTGTTCCGGCAGATCTGTCGCCATGGGTGTAACCCCCGGCTCGTCCCTCTGATTATTACACTATATGTATATCACTGATACGTGGCGCCGGATGAAAATCACCCTTTATGCCCTCAACTCTCAGTGCGTGTTCTGTTTTTTTTGTTCATGAAGCGGCCGGACAGGGCTTCAGCCGGCGAGTAGCCGCCGTGCCGCCTCTCCCGGATTTTCCTCGCGCAGCATCGATTCTCCGACCAGAAATCCGCTGGCGCCGGCCTGCTGAAGCCGTGCGACGTCCTGGGGTGTTTTGATTCCGCTTTCCGAGACGATCATCTTGTCGGGCGGAACGAGGGGGGCGAGGCTGATTGTGGTCTGCAGATCGGTCTGCAGGGTTTTGAGATCGCGGTTGTTGATGCCCATCAGGGAGGCGTTCAGAGCGAGGGCGCGGCTGAGTTCCTCTTCCGAGTGGACCTCGACCAGGATGTCCATATCCAGTCCGCGGGCGTGATCGACCAGTTCCGAGGCGAGCTCGTCTTCCAGAATGGACATGATCAGCAGGATGCAGTCTGCGCCCCAGAGGCGGCTTTCGTAGACCTGCCAGGGATCGAACAGGAAGTCTTTCCGCAGGACCGGTAGGGTTGTGGCTTCCCGGATGGCTTTCAGATCCTCGAGGCTGCCGCGGAAGCAGGAGCCTTCCGTCAGGACGGACAGGCAGCATGCGCCTGCCTTTTCATAGGACTGAGCGATTCCCACCGGATCGTAGGGATCTCTCAGCAGTCCGGCTGAGGGGGAGGCTTTCTTCACTTCGGCGATCAGTCCGATGGAGTGTTCGGCCGTTTTTTCCTTCAGGGCGCGTCCGAAGCCGCGCGGGGTGAATTCCACCTCCTGGGCGCGGGCGGAAATCTCCTTCAGAGGCATCAGGGTGGAGCGATGTTCCACCTCAAGCCTGCTCCGGGCAACGATGCGCTGCAGGATGTCCGGAGTGCAGGGTGTGCCGCTGTCCGGGCAGCTTCCGGCCTCGGTGCCGGTGTCGCTTTCTTCCGTCGGCGTATCAGTCATATGTCCCCCGTAATGAATCCTGGGTTCTGGTGTCTTAGCCGGAGAGGCAGGGAAAGGTCCATGCCCGGGCTTATTCCGGCGTCCGGGCTGACGCCGCGCCTGTGCGCAGGGCGTTCAGCACGTTCAGTGCCTGTCCGTTATCGAGCACGGTTCCCGCGCGGGCTGCGGCTTGGCGCAGGGCTGCGGGGTCCGGCTGTCCGTTTCTCAGCACGTCTGCGGCTCCGGCGACGTGCAGGGCACAGGCGGCGTTGAGGAGGACCGTATCGCGGTAGGGTCCGTGCGATCCTCTGAGCAGGGCTTCGAGTTCGGCGGCGTTTTCCTCTGGTCCGCCGCCCGCGATGGCGGACAGCGGTGCGGCCTTCATTCCGGCCATATCGGGCGTCAGTTCGAAGGAGGCCATTCTTCCGTGCTCAAGTGTGCGGATTTCTGTGGGACCTGCAAGCGTGATCTCGTCGATTCCCGTGGTCGGGCCTGTGACGTCCGTGTGAGGCAGGCCGCAGGCGGCCCAGACGCATTCGGAGCCGAGGGCGTGCAGTACGGTGATGATCGGGTCCAGCAGGGCGGGATCGGCCACGCCGGTCATCTGGCGTGTGACGCGTGCCGGGTTGCACAGGGGGCCGATGAGATTGAACAGGGTTCGGACGCCCAGGGTTTTCCGGGCGTTTGCGGCGTGGCGCATGGCCGGGTGATGCGCGGGGGCGGCCAGGAAGGCGATATGCGCGTTTTTCAGGGACGAGGCCGCATCGGTCGAGAGCGGGACGCCGAGGGCTTCGAGCACGTCGGAGGCTCCCGAGCGGGAGGAGACGGCGCGGTTGCCGTGTTTGGCCACGGGGATTCCGAGGGCTGCGAGGACGAAGGCGACCGATGTGGAGATGTTGAGCGTGCCGTGGCCGTCTCCGCCGGTTCCGCAGACATCGATCGTCCCTTCGGGGGCGTTGTCCACCGGGAGCATCCGGCTGCGGACCGCGCGGACGGCGCCCAGGAGTTCGTCGGGGGTTTCTCCGCGAGCGCGCAGGGCCATCAGCAGGCCTGCGATCCGGATATCGTCGGCTTTTCCGTCGATGATCAGTCCGAAGGCTGCTTCTGCCGTGGCGGCGTCGAGGGTATGTCCGCGGGCGGCGAGGTTGAGAATGTCCTGGAAGGTCAGAGCAGAAGGGGCCGGAACCGTCACATCGCGTCCATTTTCGAGGCAGGCCGCGAGGCATTCCGGCGGCGGGCGAGAGTCAGAAAGTTATCCAGAATTCTGTGCCCGTATTCCGAGGCAATGCTTTCCGGATGGAACTGCACTCCGTACAGCGGAAACTCCTTATGCTCCACCCCCATGATGATATTATCTTCCGTCCGGGCGGTGCGTTCGAGGCAGTCCGGTATGGAGGCGGGGTCGAGCACCAGGCTGTGGTAGCGCGTGGCCTGGAAGGGGCTTGGCAGGCTGGCGAAGAGGCCTTTTCCGTCGTGCAGGACGGGGTTGATCTTGCCGTGGACGGGTGAGGGCGCGCGGATCACCTGCGCGCCGAAGACCTGGCCGATGGCCTGGTGGCCGAGGCAGACGCCGAGCACGGGAACCCCGCGCGGGGCGGCCATGCGGATCAGGTCGCAGCAGATTCCGGCCTCATCGGGGGTGCATGGTCCCGGTGACAGCACGATGGCCTCGGGGTCTGTCGCGAGTGCTTCCTCTGCCGTCAGTGCATCGTTGCGCCGGACATCGCATTCGGCCCCGAGTTCGCTCAGATAATGCACGAGGTTGAAGGTGAAGCTGTCGTAATTGTCGATCAGAAGAATCATGGGAATATGATGGTTGTTTGCGGGTTGGTGGTCAAATGCTGTTCTGCTGTCGGGGCGGATTTCCCGGCATGCCGGACGTCTCGGTGAGCAGGGGTCTGAGAGTAGTCTCTCCGGGCGTTCGGGGCGCGTGAAAAAACAGGTAATTCTCCCGCGTCCGGGGCCGTGATGCAAAATCTGTTGACAGGAGCGCCTGAGAGCGTGTCATCGTGAAGTGTCACCAGGGGTGTTCCGTCAGGGAGCTGAGATTCCGCCGGCCTTAGGGCAGCGCGGTCAACCCGTTGAACCTGATCCAGTTCACACTGGCGTAGGGACGGTGCGGACGCTGCGTCGGGCGATCTGTCTGATGTCATTTCCTTATCAGGCGTCCATTCCTCCTCCTGCTCAGAACTGGGTCTCCGATGCGCAGAGCGAAGGAGTCTCATGTCATGAAAACCGGTCATATTCCCGGGGATACTCTGTCTCCGGCAGAGATTATCACGCAGAAGATCACCACCGGGCCGCTGCCCGCTTCTTCCAGAATTTTCCGGCCGGGTACGGTCTATCCGGATATCCGCGTTCCGATGCGCGAGATCGCGCTGCATCCTTCGGCGGGTGAGCCGCCTGTGGTGGTTTACGATTCTTCCGGGCCCTATACCGATCCTTCGGCGCGGATCAGCATTGATGCGGGTCTTTCGCGGCTGCGTGAGGAGTGGGTCGCGGCGAGGGGGGATACGGAATACTGCGAGGCGCGTGCCGTCCGTCCTGAGGATAATGGTTTTGCGACGGGGGCTGGTCTGACGCCGGAATTTCCCGTGCGGGTGCAGCCGCGGCAGGCGGTGGCCGGGCGGGCGGTGACGCAGCTTGCCTATGCGCGGGCGGGGATCATCACGCCGGAGATGGAGTTTGTTGCCATTAGGGAGAATCTCGGACGGGAGCGTCTGCGATCGGAGGCCGTGCGGGATGGCGAGAGTTTCGGGGCGGCGATTCCGGATTATGTGACGCCGGAATTCGTGCGTGAGGAGATTGCGCGCGGGCGGGCCATCATTCCGGTCAATATCAATCATCCGGAATGTGAGCCGATGATCATCGGTCGCAATTTTCTTGTGAAGATTAATGCGAATATCGGCAATTCGGCTGTGACGTCCTCCATGGCGGAGGAGGTGGACAAGATGGTCTGGGCGATCCGCTGGGGTGCGGATACGGTGATGGATCTGTCCACGGGGCGGAACATTCACAACATCCGCGACTGGATCATCCGGAATTCTCCCGTGCCGATCGGGACGGTTCCGATCTATCAGGCGCTTGAGAAGGTGGGCGGGATTGCCGAGGATCTGTCCTGGGAGGTTTTCCGTGACACGCTGATCGAGCAGGCCGAGCAGGGTGTAGATTATTTCACGATTCATGCGGGTGTGCGTCTGCGTTATGTGCCTCTGACGGCAGATCGTGTGACCGGCATCGTGTCGCGGGGCGGTTCGATCATGGCGAGCTGGTGTCTGCATCATCACAAGGAGAATTTCCTCTACGAACATTTTGAGGAAATCTGTGATATATGCAGGGCTTATGACGTGTCGTTCTCTCTGGGTGATGGTCTGCGGCCGGGGTCGATCGCGGATGCGAACGATGCGGCGCAGTTCGGGGAGCTGGAGACGCTGGGCGAGCTGACGCAGGTTGCCTGGAAGAAGGACTGCCAGGTGATGATCGAGGGTCCTGGTCATGTGCCGATGCACAGGATTAAGGAGAATATGGACAAGCAGCTGCGGGAATGCGGCGAGGCTCCGTTCTATACGCTTGGTCCGCTGACGACGGATATTGCGCCGGGATATGATCATATCACCAGCGGCATCGGTGCGGCCATGATCGGATGGTTCGGCACGGCGATGCTCTGTTATGTCACGCCGAAGGAGCATCTTGGTCTTCCGGATCGCAATGATGTGAAAACTGGTGTGATTACCTATAAGATTGCGGCTCATGCGGCGGATCTGGCCAAGGGGCATCCGGCGGCGAAGATCCGTGATGATGCGCTTTCGCGGGCGCGGTTCGAGTTCCGCTGGGAGGATCAGTTCAATCTGTCGCTTGATCCGGACACGGCGCGGTCTTTCCATGATGAGACCATGCCGAAGGAGGCGCACAAGGTTGCGCATTTCTGTTCGATGTGCGGTCCGAAATTCTGCTCCATGAAGATTTCGCACGATATCCGTTCGGAAGTTCAGAAGGAGGGGATGGCGGCCATGGCGCAGAAATTCCAGGAGGGCGGCGCGCTTTACATGCCGGTGGATGCTCAGGAGTGAGTCTGTCCGTTCTGGTTCGCGGCAGCGGTGTGGCGGGTCTGAGTGTTGCTGCGGAACTGGTCAGCCGGGGGGTGGAGGTGACGGTTGCGGAAGCCGCCTCCCGGCCCGGGAGCGGGGCGTCCAGAAATGCCGGGGGCATGCTTGCGCCCTGGTGTGAGGCGGAGTCCGCACCTCAGGAGGTCGTGCTGCGTTCTGCGGGGGCGATCGACTGGTGGGAGCGGTTCGTTCCCGGCGTGATCCGGCGCGGGACGCTGGTTGTCGCGCCGCCGCGAGACGTGCGTGAGCTGGCGTCTTTCGGCAGCCGGACGTCCGGGTTTGAGGAGGTGGGCGCGCAGGCGATTGCGGAGCTTGAGCCTGATCTGGCCGGGCGTTTTGCGAAGGGGCTGTTTTTCGGGGAGGAGGCGCATCTTGATCCCCGGCGGTCTCTTGCGGCGCTGGTGTCTTTTCTGGAGCGCGGCGGGGCGCGGATCGTGTGTGACTGTCCGGATGTGCCTCCGGGGGTGTTCGGGCGGATCGTGGATGCGCGGGGTCTGGCGGCGCGCGGTGTCCTGACATCCCTGCGCGGTGTGCGGGGGGAGATGCTTGTGCTGCGCTGTCCGGATGTGTCCCTGCAGCGTCCGGTGCGGCTGCTGCATCCGCGTATTCCCGTCTATATCGTGCCGCGTGCGGACCATGTGTTCATGGCGGGAGCGACGATGATCGAGAGCGAGCATGAGGGCGGGATCACGCTGCGTTCGATGAGCGAGCTTCTGGGGGCGGTCTGGACTTTGCATCCTGCCTTTTCGGAGGCGGAAATTATCGAGACGGGCACGTGTCTGCGTCCGTCCTGGTCCGATAACGTGCCGCGTGTGACGGAGCGGGACGGGGTTGTTTACGTCAATGGCATGTATCGCCACGGGTTTCTGCTTGCGCCGGACTGCGCGCGGAGGGCTGCGGATCTGGTATGTGGAGAGAGATCATGAAAATTACGGTCAATGGCGATGAGTGTGAGATTTCCTCTTACACGCTCAGCGGGCTTCTGGAGGAGCTTGGCTATACCACCGGGCGGATTGCCACGGCTGTGGATGGTCTGTTCGTTCCGGCGGGGCTCAGGGGGGACCAGTGTCTGGGGGAGGGGATGAGGGTGGAAATCCTGTCTCCGATGCAGGGAGGCTGAGTATGCGGTTTTACGGAACGGAGCTGGCGGGGGGGCTTATGCTGGGCACGGCGCAGTATCCGTCTCCGGAGAGTCTGGCGGAGGCTGTCCGTGCGGCGCGTGCGGATGTCGTGACGGTTTCCCTGCGCCGGGAGTCTGCCGGCGGCCGGGCAGGGGAGGGGTTCTGGTCTCTGACCAGGGATCTTGGCGTACCTGTCCTGCCGAATACGGCGGGGTGTCATACGGTGAGGGAGGCTGTGACGACGGCGCATATGGCGCGTGAGGTTTTTGAAACTGACTGGATTAAGCTTGAGGTTATCGGGGATTCCGACACGCTTCAGCCTGATGTTTTCGGCCTGACGGAGGCGGCGCGGATCCTGTGTGAGGAGGGGTTCAGGGTGTTTCCCTATACGACGGAGGATCTTGTCGTGGCGGAGCGTCTTCTGTCTGTCGGGTGTGAGGTGCTTATGCCCTGGGGCGCGCCGATAGGATCGGGAAAGGGCCTGAATAATCCGTTTGGTCTGCGGATGATGCGGGCGCATTTTCCGGATGTGCCGCTGGTGATTGATGCGGGTATTGGTGTTCCGTCCCATGCCGCGCGGGCGATGGAGATGGGATATGACGCGGTTCTGATCAATACGGCGGTTGCGAAGGCGGGAAATCCCGTGACGATGGCGCGGGCTTTCCGGCTTGCGGTTGATGCGGGGCGTCTGGCGCGGGATGCGGTTCCGATGGAGGAGCGTGACATGGCGTCTCCTTCCACGCCGGTTCTGGGGAAGGCGTGTCTGGTATGATGAAACTTCCTCAGAAAATCTGCCCGGTTGTTGACCGGGCTGTGTGGATCGATCGTCTCGGGCGGGCGGGAGCGCGGTTCATTCAGCTGCGGATCAAGGATCTTGGGGCGGAGGATCTGCTGCGTGAGGTGCGGCAGGCGAAGGAACTGGCGCGGCGGCATGGTGTCAGTCTTGTTCTGAATGATTACTGGCAGATTGCGGCGGATGAGGCTCTGGACTGGGTGCATCTTGGTCAGGAGGATCTGGATACGGCGGATATTGCGGCCATTCGCCGTGCCGGTCTGCGGCTTGGCGTGAGCACGCACAGTCATGAGGAGCTTGACCGGGCGCTTTCTCTGGAGCCCGATTATGTTGCGCTCGGGCCGGTCTGGCCGACGACGCTTAAGAAGATGATCTGGGGGGCGCAGGGGACGGAGCGGCTTGCGGAGTGGAAGGGGCTGATCGGTGAGAGGCCGCTTGTTGCAATCGGCGGGATTACTGCGGCGCGTGTTCCGGCCTGTATGGCAGCAGGGGCGGATTGTGTGGCGGCCGTTTCCGATTTCGTGCTGCAGGAGGATCCGGAGACGCAGGTCCGTGTATGGCTTGATGCGGCGGAGCGGGCGGCATGATTCCGAACATTCTGAGTATTGCCGGAACCGATCCGAGCGGGGGTGCCGGTATTCAGGCGGATCTGAAGGTTTTTTCGGCGCTTGGCGTTTACGGGATGTCGGTTATCACCTGTGTTGTTGCGCAGAATACGTGTGGCGTGCGCGGGTCTGTGGTTCTTGAGCCGGATTTTGTCAGGGATCAGCTTGATGCGGTTTTTGAGGATGTCCGTGTGGATGCCGTCAAGATCGGCATGGTTGCGACTGCGGGGATTGTGGAGGCGATTGCGTCCTGTCTGGACCGGTACCGGCCGGGGAATGTGGTTTTTGATCCGGTGATGGTGGCCAAGAGCGGGGATGCGCTGATGGCGCCGGATGCGGTGGAGGCTGTGAAGGCGCTTTTGCTGCCGCGCTGTGATGTGGTGACGCCCAATCTGCCTGAGGCTGAGGTTCTGCTTGGCCGGCGTCCGGCGTGGTCTGCCGGGGTCATGCGGCAGGAGGCTCTGGCGCTTCTGGAGACGGGTGCGCGCCGGGTTCTGCTTAAGGGCGGGCATCTGGGGGGCAGTGATGTCAGTACGGATGTTCTGTGCGGACCGGAGGGGATTTTGGAACTGACGGCGCCGCGCATCGAGAGCGGGAATGATCACGGGACGGGCTGCACGCTGTCTGCGGCCATTGCGGCGTTTTTGCCGCGCTATGGCGTTACGGACAGTGTCCGTCTGGCCAAGGCCTATCTTTCAGAGGCTCTGGCGGCGTCGGATTATCTGGATGTGGGGCGGGGGCATGGTCCGCTCCATCATTCCTGCCGTCTCCGGGTCTGTCCGGAGACGTTTATTTCCGGCTGAGGCGGCGTGTGATCCTTGCGGTGATGCGTGAGGTGTCGAGGATTCCGGCGTTGTGCATCAGGCCGAGATAGACGCCGCCTCCGATCCCGATTTCGGTGCCGAGCAGGAGGATGCGCCCGATGACGTGCAGGGAGCTGAAATCCGGGAGCAGGCGGGTCAGTCCTGCGAGGACCAGCATCATCACGGCTGAGGAGATCAGCATCACGAGGAGGCGTGCCCGGGTGACGGGATCGATCCGCAGGGCTTCGCGTCTTTTCAGGAGGATGCCGAGGATGACGGCGTTGCCTGTTGCTGAGAGGCTGGAGGCCAGCGGGGGTCCGACATGGGCGAGCGGGTGCATCAGGACCAGGTTCAGGGCGATATTGACGCCCATCGTGAGGAAGCCGATCCGGACCGGGGTTACGGTGTCTCCGCGTGAGAAAAAGGCGGGCGAGAGGACCTTGACCATGACGAAGGCGGGCAGGCCGAGTGCGAAGGCCTGCAGGCACTGTGAGGACAGTTTCGCATCATGTGTCGTGAATGAGCCGTGTGCGAACAGCGTCATCATCATCGGTGCGGCCAGCATGATGAGGCCGCCGGTTGCGGGCAGGGTGAGCATCATCACGTAGTCGATGGCGCGGTTCTGTGCGGCGTGCAGGGCAGTTTCGTCGCCTTCCGCGACGTGTCTTGTCAGGACCGGGAGCAGCGTGGTTCCGGCGGCTGCGCCGAGGACGCCGAGCGGAAGCTGGTTCAGTCTGTCTGCGAAATACATCAGCGAGACGCTTCCGGAGGGCAGGAGCGTTGCGATCATGGTGTTGATGGTGAGGTTGATCTGTGTCGCGCCGCTACCGATCAGGCCCGGGCCGAGGCGTTTCATGAGCAGTTTCACCCTGGGGGTGAGGCGGGGCAGGACGGGCAGGAGGCTGAATCCGGCGCGTTTTGCGGCAAAAAGCAGCAGGCCGAGCTGGACGACGCCGGAGGCGGTGACGCCCCAGGCGGCGGCGTGGGCTGCGGAGGCCATGAAGGGGGTGAGGCAGAGGATGAAGAAGATGCCGACGACGTTGAACATGATGTATGCGGCGGCGGCGATGCTGAAGCGGTGCAGGCCGTTGAGGACGCCTGAGACGAGGGCGGCGGCGCAGATCAGGACTAGGTAGGGGAAGGTGATGCGGCTGAGTGTCACGCCGAGATCGAGGCGTCCGCCGTTTGCAGAGAAACCCGGGGCGATAAAGCTCAGGATCTGCGGCATGAAAATCTCGCCCAGGATGCAGAGCAGGACCAGCCAGAGGGAGAGCAGCGTCAGGGCCTCCCGGGCGAATGACCTGGCCTGTTCCTCTCCTTCCGTCGTGAGTGTTGAGGTGAAGAGCGGCACGAAGGCGGAGTTGAGGGCGCCTTCTCCGAACAGGTTTCTGAACATGTTGGGCAGGCGGACGGCGACCTGATAGGCGTCCTGCATCGGCCCGGCGCCCATCAGGGCGGCCAGGATCTGATCGCGGACCAGTCCGAGGATCCGGCTGAGCATGGTCCAGCCGCCGACGGTGAGAAAGCTTCTGAGCATGTGCGCTTATAGGGCGGGTGGTGCTGCGGGCATAGGGGGTGTGCCTGCCCTGCGGATGATTGGAATTACGGGGGGATTGTATCATAAGGGGACACGAATAAAGGGGCGCGGATGTGTCCGTGATTCAGGCGGGGAGACTGCGGTGATTAAGAGTTCGATCGATTCCTTTAAGGGTCCGGATCATATTTCAGGCTGGGTTTATGACGGTGGCAGTACGGGGATTATCGAGGTTGAGAAGAACGGACAGATTATCGGCTATGGGGAGAACGTTCTTCCGCGGCCTGATCTTTCCTCTGCCGGGTTTGGCGACTGTGCCTTTACACTGACGACTCAGGAGCATTTCACGCTTTATGATGTCATTTCCGGTGTAATAAAAATATTCTATACCGGAAATTCGGGTCGTTTTGATGTCCATATTCCCGACACGACGATCAATACGGTCAAGATGGGCGTATTTTCTTCCATTCTCCAGGATTTCCGGGGGATGTCTCGTGAAGAGATCGAGATGTATATCTTCAATGAGAAGAAGAACATCGGGCAGGATATCTATTACGCGGAACTGTCTGCGTTTTCTTCTCTCAATAACGGTGGGGCCGAGGTGAATCCTCAGGCTGATATCCGTAAGAGCATCTCTCCGTTTTATGTCCGTACGGGCACGTTTTCGGCTGATCTTCAGTGTGAGGTCGGCAGGGATGGTCATCTGTTCCTGACGCGCGGGTCCAACCGTGTTCTTGAGATGTATGATCAGGATTACGGCGATTCTGCCATTCATCAGAAGGCTGATGAGTGGGCGGCTCTTTGTGAGGACCGGCTTGAGTTCTGCCGCGGTGTTGATGCGCGGTTCATTCAGGTCGTGATTCCGGACAAGCTGTCCGTGCTGCGTGAGGAGTATGACGGGCGCGGTTCCGTTCTTTCTCCGCTTCTGCATGCGCTTGAGCGCCGGATCGCCCGGAGTGATCTGTCCGGGCATTATGTTTCCGGCGTGAAGGC
This sequence comes from Acetobacter sp. AN02, assembly GCF_029759835.1. Lineage (GTDB taxonomy): Bacteria > Pseudomonadota > Alphaproteobacteria > Acetobacterales > Acetobacteraceae > Acetobacter. Next base: position 45,682 of record NZ_JAJJND010000003.1, on the reverse strand, counting down.
GATTGAGGAGATCGGTTTTGCGAATGCGTTCCGCAAGATCGACACGCATTTCAGGCCGGCCGGGGGGCATGCTGTCTTTAAGGAATGCTGCCGGAAGATTTCCGAATATTATATGGTTCCGGCTCTGTTCAATATTGAGTACATCACGGACGGAGATGTCGGAAAACGGATGTTCGGGCATGACATCTATGAGGTGTGCAGCCGGACGGCGCATCCGTCATTTTTCGATCATCGTCAGATCGTGGATCAGATTCTGCCTGAGCCGGGGCGGTTTACCGGCGGCCGGTCGGTTTTCCGCAATGAGAAGGCTCCGTTCCCTGAGCGGGTTGTCGCGTTCGGCAATTCTTTCATGAATGACTATATGTCTCAGGCGTCTCTCGGATACTGGTTCTCGACCTATTTCCGGGAGTTCCATCTTTTTACACAGTCTGAAATTGACAGGGATTATGTGAAAAACGTGCGTCCTGATATCGTGATCGGGCAGACGGTGGAGAGGTTCCTCGGTTCCGTTCCCCGGAGCTGAGAACGGGCCTGTCTGAGGGAGCTCCGGATCGGGGCTCTTGACTTCGGGGGATGGCATCCCCTTTTATAAAAGGAAGTTCCCGGTCATTTCGACCGGGATGCGTTCTCAGGGCGGGGTGTGATTCCCCACCGGCGGTAATCGGAGATGATCCGTAAGCCCGCGAGCGCCCGTTTCGGCGGGGTCAGCAGATCCGGTGTGATTCCGGAGCCGACGGTATAGTCCGGATGAAAGAGAACGGCAGGCGGTGGCGGGAGTCCCTCTTATTGCGGGGAAGTCGTGTCTGCACAGCCGTACTGCGTGCCCTGCTTACGCGTGTTGTTATGGATGCGAGGCGGGCGGATGATTTCCACCTGTACAGAGATAACGGGACCGGTTCGGGCGGCGTTTTATGCGGCGCTTGATGAGGCGCGCCGTTTTGTCGGTGCGACCGCGCCCAATCCGCCTGTCGGCTGTGCGCTGCTTGATGAGGACGGGGTGATCCTTACGGTTGCCGCGCATCATCGGGCGGGGACGATGCATGCCGAGGCGCGGGCTCTGGCGCAGGCGCAGGCTCTGGGTATGATGTCCCGGGTCGTGACGGCGGTGGTGACGCTGGAGCCGTGCAATCATACGGGTCGGACGCCGCCGTGTTCCGAGGCTCTTCTCGCTTCTCCGGTGCGGACCGTGTGGATCGGCTGTGCTGATCCTGATCCGCGTGTTGCGGGCGGGGGGGCTGCGCGGCTGCGCGAGGCGGGCAGGGAGGTCTGCCGGCTGGAGCATGGGGGCGCGCCGGAGCTTTTTGCGGCGTGCCGGGCTCTGATCGCGCCGTTTGTCTGGCGTGCCGTGCACGGGCGGGCCTGGATCAGTGTCAAGCAGGCTCTGGATGTTTCGGGATCGATGATCCCGCCGGCCGGGCAGACAACGTTCACGTCGGAGCGGGCTCTGACGCTGGCGCATGAGCTGCGGCGGGCGACGGATGCCGTCGTGACCGGGACCGGCACGGTTCTGGCGGATTGTCCGGGGCTGGATGTGCGCCGGGTTCCGGATCATGCGGAGGTCCGGCGTCTGCTGGTTGTCTGCGGTGATGAGCGCCGGGTTCCAGCTGCGTGGCGTGCGCGGGCGGAGGCGCGCTCTGATCTGTGTTTCTGCCGTGACGTGCGTGATCTGCCGGAGATGATTGCGCGGACCGGGCGGCTCTGGGCTCTGGTTGAGGCCGGTCCGGGGCTTTTGACGGCGCTGCGTGATGCGGAGGTCTGGGATGACTGGCTGACGGTTTCAGTCCGGTCTGACCGGGTGTCCGGTGAGGACGGGAGTGAGGTGCTGCGGGTTCGCAGCCGTCATGATGTGTCTGCCCTGTCCCTTTTTGTATCTGAGACCGGTTCCGTATCTGAGGCCGGTTCGGAGGAGGCTGCTGTATGTTTTCAGGGATCATAGAATATCTGGGGACTGTCCGGGATATTCTGCCCGGGGATGAGTCCTGTGAGCTTGTTGTCGAGACCGGCGCGGCTGATGCGGTTCAGGGTGAGAGCATTGCCGTCAATGGCGTGTGTCTGACGGCGGTGCGGATCAGCGGGACTGAAATCCGCTTTTTTGTCAGCCGGGAGACTTTGGACAGGACGGCGCTTGGCCGTCTGCGGGCCGGGGACCGGGTGAACATCGAGCGGGCGGTGACGCCGTCCACGCGGCTGTCGGGTCATATTGTGCAGGGGCATGTGGACGGGACGGCGGCGTTTGTGTCGGCCACGGATGCGGGTGCGGCGCGGGAGCTTCTGTTTTCTGTTCCGCAGTCCCTGCGGCGGTATATGGTTGAGAAGGGATCTGTCACGATTGACGGGATCAGTCTGACGCTGAACGCGCTGCGCGGTGAGGCGGAAGCGGAGACCTTCGTGATTTCCCTGATGATCATTCCGCACACCTGGGAGCACACCACGCTTGGCACTCTGACGCCGGGAAATCCGGTGAATATCGAGGTTGATGTCATCGCGAAATATGTGGAGAGCCTATGTCTGAACAGATGAAGCAGGGGGCCGCGTCTGCGGTTCCGCCGCGTCTGGCTGCCGCCATTGAGGCGATCCGGGCCGGGCGTATGGTGATCATGGTTGATGATGAGGACCGTGAGAACGAGGGTGATCTCGTGATGGCTGCGGAATTCATGACGCCTGAAGCGATGAATTTCATGGTGACGCACGGGCGTGGTCTTGTCTGTCTTCCGCTGACGCCCGAGCGTGTGGATCAGCTTGGTCTTTCGATGATGACGGCTCTGAACACGGCGCCGCGCAGCACGGCCTTTACCGTGTCCATCGAGGCGGCCGAGGGGGTTACGACCGGGATTTCCGCGCATGACCGGGCGCGGACGGTTCTGGCGGCGGTGGCTCCGGATGCCGGGCCGTCCGATCTTGTGATGCCGGGGCATATCTTCCCGCTGCGGGCTGTTCCGGGGGGTGTTCTGGCCCGTGACGGGCATACGGAGGGATCGATTGATCTGGCACGTCTGGCCGGATGTGCGCCTGCTGCCGTGATCTGCGAGATCATGAGCAATGACGGGACGATGGCGCGGCGGCCGGAGCTGGAGCGGTTCGGGGTGCGGCACCGGCTTCCCATTCTCTCGATTGAGGAGCTGACGCTGTGGGTGCGTGAGCATGGCACGGCGGAGGTTGTGATGCCTGCGGCTGTGGCTGCGGGCGAGGAGACGGTCACGGCGGAGCTGGCGGAGGCGGCGCTTCCGAGCAGTTATGGCGGTGATGATCTGGTGATTCATGCGTTCCGCGATACGGATGGCACGGAGCATGTGGCTGTCGTGAAGGGAGATCCGTCTCAGGGTGTTCCGGTCGTGCGGCTGCATTCGGAGTGTGTGACGGGTGATGTTCTGGGGTCGATGCGCTGCGACTGCGGGGCGCAGCTTCATGCGGCTCTGGACCGGCTGCGGTCTTCGGAGTGTGGTGTTCTGATCTATCTGCGCGGTCATGAGGGGCGGGGGATCGGGCTTGGGAACAAAATCCGGGCCTATGCGCTTCAGGATCGCGGGCTGGACACGATTGATGCCAATCACCGGCTGGGATTTGCGACGGATACGCGCGACTGGTCTGCGGCGGCGTCCATTCTTCGGGATCTGGGGGTGCGGACGCTGGATCTGCTGACGAACAATCCCGACAAGGTGGCGGCTCTGGAGCAGCGTGGTTTTACCGTGCGGTCCCGGATCGGTGTTGAGATTGCGCCCAACCCTTTTAACCGGGCCTATCTTGAGGCCAAGCGGCTTCGGATGGGTCATTTTCTGCGTGCTGACTCCGTGCAGCCGGCAACAGTGAAGTAACAGGAACTATTTATGAGCACACGTCAGACGACTTCCCAGCCGGATCTTAATCTGTCTCCCATGCCGCGCCTTGCGATTGTGGTCAGCCGGTTCAACGAGGATATTACCGGCGGTCTGCGCGATGGCGCGATCGAGTGGCTGGGTGAGCACGGGATTACGGTTGCGCCGGAGGATATCTATTATGCTCCGGGGGCGTTTGAGCTGCCGCTTCTGGCGCAGAGTCTGGCGCGGACCACGCGGTATGAGGGCGTGATCTGTCTTGGCTGCGTGATCAAGGGGGATACGGCTCATTTCGAGTTTATCAGCCTGGGGGCGACGGTCGGCATGATGCAGGCGTCTCTGGCGACGAGCACGCCGATCGCGTTCGGTGTTCTGACGACCTATACCGAGGATCAGGCGGTGGATCGTTCTCGCGAGGATCCGCACAATAAGGGGCGCGAGGCTGCTGCTGCGTGTGTTGAGTCTCTGGCTCTTCTGCGGCGGATCTGGGCCGGTCCGGAAGGACGGACCGTGGCCTGAGGTTTTTCCGGGGGTACTGAACCGGGACCGGTTATCCGGCTCCGGTTTTACCGGATCATCTTGCGGATGACGCCAAGGAGTTCGTCCAGCTCTGCGGCTCCGCCGTCCTGCATGACGGCGCGGCGGACGCAGCCTTTTGCGTGATCCGAGAGCAGTCTGACGCTGACGGCGTCCAGTGCGGCGCGGGCGGCGGATATCTGCGTCAGGATATCGACGCAGTATCTGTCTTTTTCCACCATGCTTCTGATACCGGAGATCTGCCCTTCCAGCCGTTTCAGGCGGTTGAGCAGGGCGGTCTTATCCGGCTGTGTGACAGTTTTTGTTCCGCTGCCGTCTTCGGGAACGCAGCTGCTGCAGCCTTCGGTCTTGTCTGAGGGCATATCAGGCGGCGCGGACGGCTGTGGCCAGGTCACGGAGCTGCGACAGGACTGAGGATACGGTTGTGTCCGTTTTCCTGTTATCGGCGTCCAGTGTTTTTGCGAGTGTGGCGAGGAGGGCGGAGGCGACGACGGCGCCGTCTGCGATCCGTGAGGCGTTCCGTGCCTGTTCGGGGGAGCGGATACCGAAGCCGATCACGACCGGGAGGTCTGTTGCAGCGCGCAGGCGGGGGAGTGCGGCCCGGAGGTCTTCCGTGCTGGCGGAGCGGGTTCCGGTGATGCCTGTGATGCTGACGTAGTAGACGAAGCCTGAGGCGTGGTTCAGCACGGTTTTCAGGCGTTCGTCTGTTGTGGTCGGGGCGATCAGGCGGATCATGTCGAGGCCGGCGGGTTTTGTGAACCGTTCCAGCGGGCCGGATTCCTCGGGCGGCATATCGACGATGATCAGGCCGTCCACGCCTGCGGCGGATGCGTCGGCGCAGAAGCGTTCGTAGCCGTAGCTTTCAACGGGGTTGAGATATCCCATCAGGATCAGGGGTGTTTCCTGATCATCCGTGCGGAAGGCTCTGACCATATCGAAGAGTTTTGCGAGTGTGGCGCCTGCGGCCAGCCCGCGCAGGGCGGCGGCCTGGATGACAGGGCCATCTGCGGAAGGATCTGAGAAGGGCATGCCGATCTCGATCAGGTCCGCACCGGCTTCCGGCATGGCTTTCAGCAGGGCGAGCGAGGTTTCGAAATCCGGATCGCAGGCTTCGACATAGGGGATCAGCGCGCCTCGGCCTTCGGCCCGGAGCGCTTGGAAACGACGGGCGATGCGGCTCACAGTTTCACTCCCAGATGTTCGGCGACGGTGTTGATATCCTTGTCTCCGCGGCCGGAGATATTCACGACCAGCAGGGTGTCCGGGCTCAGTTCCGGTGCGATTTTACGTGCGTAGGCAATGGCGTGTGCGGATTCGAGCGCGGGGATGATGCCTTCGGTCCGGGTGCAGAAGGTGAAGGCGTCCAGGGCTTCCTGGTCTGTTGCTCCGACATATTCCGCGCGGCCGATATCGGCGAGCCAGGAGTGTTCGGGGCCGATACCGGGGTAGTCCAGGCCTGCGCTGATGGAGTGGGCCTCGTCGATCTGTCCGTTTTCGTCCTGGAGCAGATAGGTCCGGTTGCCGTGTAGCACGCCGGGGCGCCCGCGCTGGATGGAGGCGGCGGTTCTGCCGCTGTCGAGACCGCATCCGGCGGCTTCCACGCCGATCAGGCGCACCGACGCGTCGTCCAGGAAGGGGTGGAAGATACCCATTGCGTTGGAGCCGCCGCCGATGGCAGCGACGATGATGTCGGGCAGGCGGCCTTCCGCCGTCTGCATCTGGGTGCGGACCTCATCTCCGATGACGCTCTGGAAATCGCGGACCATTTCCGGATACGGGTGGGGGCCTGCGACCGTGCCAACGAGGAAATAGGTATCGGCGATATTGGCGACCCAGTCGCGCATCGCCTCATTCATTGCGTCCTTGAGCGTGCCGGCCCCGGCTGTGACGGGGATGACCTCGGCTCCCAGGAGTTTCATGCGGAACACGTTGGGCGCCTGGCGGGAGACGTCGGTCGCGCCCATGTAGATCACGCATTTCATGCCGAACAGGGCGCAGACCGTGGCGGTTGCCACGCCGTGCTGTCCTGCTCCGGTTTCGGCGACGATCCGGGTCCGGCCCATGCGGCGGGCGAGAAGGATCTGCCCTATGACGTTGTTGAGCTTGTGGGAGCCGGTGTGGTTGAGCTCCTCGCGCTTGAGGTAGATTTTCGCGCCGCCGAGTTCTTCGGTCATGCGGCGGGCGAGCCAGAGCGGGCTGGGGCGGCCGACATAGTCACGCAGATAGAAATCGAGTTCCCGGCGGAAGGCGGGGTCTGTTTTTGCGTGTGTCCAGGCGGCTTCGAGATCGGTGAGGAGCGGCATCAGGGTTTCCGCGACGAAGCGTCCGCCGAATTTTCCGCCGAAATGTCCTGAGGCATCCGGTCCGTGCCGGAGGCTGTTGATTCCCGTCTTGTCCGTCATCCCGTCTCTCGCTGCTGCCGCTGTGTGGTGTTCAGCGGGCGATCCGGCATATCAGACGGTCTGTGATGCGTCCATGCCGCGCGGGGATCTGTTACCAGGAGGTGCGGGCGGCGTTGTGTTCGGTGGTGCAGGCGGCGGGGTCGGGGGGTGTGGGGCGAGTCCGTGCTGTCGCGAGTTCTGACCGGGCCTCTTCCGCTTCCTTTTTGTACCACGGGGTATTGCGGACGGATGCAAAGACTGCGGCTGCGGTTTTCTTGCCTGCGATGATGTCGGTATTCCAGTGTGCGCCGCAGACGACCCGGCTTTGTGCGAAGATACGTCCGCGTTCCATGACGGGACCGGCCTGGTCCGGCAGGAGATCGGCGAGGACGAAGGCTGTCATCCATCCTCGTGAGGCGTGTCCGGAGGGGTATGAGTAGCTGAGTTTCAGCTTCTCCCGGTCATCCGTGCAGACGGGCAGTTCGGTGACGGCGGCGGGGCGGAGGCGTTTCCAGTGTTTTTTCTGTTCCGACACGTGCGCCCGGACGACGGTGAGTGCGTGTGTGATGAGGTCTGTCACGAGGGGAAGGTCTGCGGCGTCGAGCCTGAGACCTGCGGCGCAGGAATAGTCGTCCAGGAGATGTGCGGTTGTCAGATCTGCATCATGGCGTGCGAGGGCCCAGCGTTCCGAGCCCTGCAGGGCGCGTGTCTGCACGAAGATACGCATGTCGTCCGCTGCTGCGGCAGAGTTTCCGGCGGGCGGGGGGGAGATGCTGAGTACGGGGCCTGCTGCCGGAGCTTCGGACGGGGGATCTGCCGGAGGGGTTCCCGGGGAGACGCAGGCGCAGCAGCACAGAAGGAAGCCGAAGGTGAGCAGGCGGTGCTTTGTGACGGGCATGCAGGTCACGCGCTTTTCATGTGCTCCGTATCTTCCGGGAGATTACCCGGGTTCTGATTTTCCGTGCGCAGGGCGGCGAGTTCGGAGATCAGGGCTGCCATGGAGTAGGGCTTGCGGAGAATGCGGCAGTCTCTGAAGTCGTCCGGGATGGCGGTCCGGTCTGCGTATCCTGTTGTGAACAGGAAGGGGATGCCACGGCTTTTGAGGATCCGGGCGAGGGAGATGGAGGACATGTCTCCGAGATTGACGTCAAGGACCGCGACGTCCGGGCGCAGGCTGTTGAGTGCGGCCAGGGCGGAGGAGACGGAGGCTACGGAGCGGCAGACCGAGGCGCCGGCGGCTTCGATGGCCTGTTCGGCTTCCATGACGATCAGCAGGTGATCCTCCGCGATCAGAACCGAGGCTCCTGCGAGGGCGTCGGAGGGGATCTGCGGCGGGGGGCTGTCGGGCCTGATGCGTTCGGCACCCGTCTGCTCCTCCTCCCCTGCGAGCCATGCGTGGCGTTCTGGGATTTCGAAGCGGAAGAACATGCCTTCCTTGCGGAAGTTCACATCGACGGTTCCGTCCAGTTCATGGGGAACGGCGCGGCGGATCAGCATGGAGCCGAAGCCGGTGCGGGTGGGTGGTTTTACGGGCGGTCCGCCGGTTTCGCTCCATGTCAGCACCCAGCGGGAGGTTGCCGGATCGTGGAACCAGCGGACGTCCAGCCTGCCTTCGCGTGAGGAAAGCGCGCCGTATTTTGCGGCGTTCGTGGCCAGTTCGTGGAACACGAGGGCGGAGACGGACAGGGAGCGGCCGGTAAGCCACAGATCCGGTCCCCTGAGTGTGATCACGTCCGAGGTGATATTGTAGGGCGTGAGTTCGTTTTCCAGCAGGGTGCGGAGCCATCCGCCGTTGCCTGCGCGGACCAGCTGGTCATGCGCGCCTGCGAGCGCGCTGACGCGGCCGCGCAGGGCTTCGAGCTGGGCTTCTGCCGTGCGTCCTTCGGGGACCGGGCGGGCGAACAGGGACTGCACGACGGCGAGGATGTTCTTGACGCGGTGATTGAGTTCCTCGTTCAGCATGCGCTGGCGGAGGTCTGCGTTTTCCTCGCTGAGCATCTGCTGCTGGTGATAGGCCGCGAGGATTTCGATCAGTGAGGAGCGGAGGACACCGGCGATTTCCAGCTCGTCATCAGTCCATTTGACGCTCTCTCCGCGGATTTCCTCGCTGGCGATTCCGGGTTTCGCTCCCGTGCGGATGATCCTGTGTTCGGTCCGGACGGTTTCCTGGCGGAAGAGGAAGAGATAGTCCTCGGGCTGCGGGGAGATGGGCAGGATGAGCACGCCTGCGACATCCGGCAGGAAGGAGATCTCTCCTTCGGAATCTCCGGACAGGTGGCTTGTGTGCCAGATCCGGGATCCGGCTTTCTCATAGGCCAGTCTGAGCAGGGAGGAGCATTCGCTTTCGGGCGGGACGAGGCCGGTGGCGGCCCATTCTCCGCGGGTGAGGGTGGCGATGCCTTCGCAGGGGATGAAGGACATCAGTTCCCGGATATGTCCGCGCAGATAGGACAGCATATCGGTCATGGAGGCGGCGTCGCGCAGGAAGCGGTCTGCGAGGCTGTGTGTCCTGTGCGTGGCCATCAGGCGGCCGGTGCGGAGGATGACCATGATCCTCAGGGCGACGAATTCGCCGAATATTTTCGTAATGATGCGCTCGGAGAGGGCGGGTGTCGTGCTTTTGCTGCTGTGGCAGATGAGCACGCCCCAGAGCGTGCCGTCCACGACCAGCGAGATGGTCAGTGAGGCGCGCACGCCGAGCAGGCGCATGCCGTCCGTGAACTCTTCGGGGGCGCAGCCGAGCTGGCTTGCCTGCAGCGACAGCGGCGGGAGATCGTCTCCGTTGATTCTGATGATCTCCTGCTCTGAATCGCGCAGGATACGGATCAGGGAGGTCCGGGACGAGGCGCTTGCGCCGGGGGAGAGATCGGAGAGGCGGAATGTCTTGTTCAGAAAGCTTTCCAGGGGAGGAGAGCGGGCTTCGGAGATGATCTCTCCTGTGTCCTCGTCCTGCAGCCTGAACATCATGACGCGTTCGTACCGGAGGACGTTTTTCAGCAGTCTGACGGCCAGATCGCACAGCGAGGCCAGATCTCCGACGTTACGCACGCGGTCGGTCATGGTCCGCAGATGGGCGAGGGCTTCGGTGCTGCTGTCTCCCGAGCTGTCCTGTTCCCATTCCGTGACGATTTCGTCTCCGGACAGGTGGACCGATACATCGTAGACCTGTCCGTCCGGGAGAGGCACGCCGAAGAGGAAGGCGGGGCGCTGCAGCGCGACGCTGACGGAGACGGCGTTGATGATGCGGTGGACCGTCTCCGGGCCGAGGAGGCAGCCGAGTTCCATGCCCTGGCGGAGCGGATTGAGCCTGAGGAAGTCGGCGCAGTTATCGGAGAAGCGGCGGACCGACAGGTCGTGTCGTGCGCATGTCAGGAGGCACCCGTAGGGCTGAATAGCCTGAGGCGGGGTGCTGCTGGCATCCTGGTTGTTCCGGGTGCGTCTCACCAGAGATGGCCTTTTCGGATCAGGCTTTTACAGCCTGTTCGTCCTGAGCATTCAGGGCAGGACTGACGTGAAGTCAGGCCTTTCCCCTCCAGATTACCGGAACTGTGGAAAACCCGCTATAGTTTCAGATAAGAAAAACCATAACTTTTAGATTTCAATCGGAAAAATCAGAAAGCGTCTTTGTCTGGGGTTGTATTGTCCATCGGGAGGGGGCGGCCCAGGAGAAGGAAGCCGGTGACGACCATGGCGGCTCCGCCGAGCACCGGTATCCACAGCAGGACGCGCAGCGTGACGCCGTTTCCGTCATATCCGGGATTGACCATCAGGGCGGCAAGGGGCGTTACGACCAGTGCGAAACCCGCGATGAGGCAGACGGCGACAGAGATCATGCGGCGTTTCCACGGGGGCATATACGGCTGCATCCTTCAGGGTACGGACTTTACTGGCGGAAAGTCCGGGCCAGTATGTTCTGGGTTTCGAGGGAGACCGGAAGGGTGCTGCTTGTCAGGGCGACGCCTTTCCAGCCGGCGCCGAGGGCGCTGTAGAGATTGACAGCATCACGCAGTCTTTCGAGCCGTGCAAGAGCTTCCTGGTTCTGTGCGACCAGGGTGGAGCGTTCTGCGGTCAGGACGTCGAGGAAGCCGATCAGTCCGGCGCCGTAGAGTTTGCGGGCGCGGTCTCTGGCGAGTTTCGTGTCATCCGAGGCCTTGTGCAGCTGTTCTGCGTATTCCTCGTCATCATGCCAGGCAGCCATTGCGTCCTCGACTTCGCGGAAGGCGTTGAGGACGGTCTTGCGGTAGGTCAGGCGTGCGGCTTCTGCGGTTGCCTGTGCGGCCCGGACCTCTGCGGTGAGTTTTCCGCCGTGGAACAGGGGCATGGTTGCCATGAGCAGGAACTGCCAGCTCATGCCGTTGACCTGGAAGGCCTGATAGACGGCTGATGCGTTCGGATTGAAGGTGAGCGGCACGACGAAATGGGGGTACAGATTGGCAACGGCGACGCCGATCTGTGCCATTGAGACGGCGTATTCGCGTTCGGCCTGCCGGATATCGGGGCGGTTTGCGATGACGACCGAGGGCAGGGTGGCCGGGAATTCCGGTATTGTCGGCAGAGGGTGGACGATCTTGAGCTGATCCTCCAGTTCCCCCGGCATCTTACCCAGCAGCACCGAGATGGCGTGCGTGACCTGGGACACGCGGGTCTTGAGCGGTTCGCGTGCGGCGATCTGGCTGTCCAGCTCGGCCTGGGCCTGGGCTGTCTGCAGGGTGTTTCCGAGGCCCTGTGCGTAGAGATGGTTGGCCAGGTCGCGTGAGTCTTTTGCGACGGCGATATTGTCCGTGGCGATCTTGATCTGCAGCTGCGTGACGCGCAGCAGCATGTAGTCATTGGCGAGTTCATTGAGCAGCGTCATCAGCAGGGCGCGGCGGCCCTCGATGCTGGCCATGACTTCCTGTTCCGAGGCTTCGACGCTGCGCCGGATGCGGCCGAAGACGTCGATTTCCCAGCTTGCGGTCGCGCCGTATGTGATCATGGATGCGCCCGGGTGCTGGGGCCGTGTGCCCGGGCGCATCGGCCAGTTATCAATGTTGATGGAGTACCGGACGTCTCCGCCGCCTGCGTTGACGTCGAACTGCGGATACCAGGCGGATGCGGCCTTGTCGCGCATGGCCCGGGCACCGAGGATGCGCTGGGCTGCGATCTGCAGGTCGTAGTTGCCCTTGATGGCCTGCTGCACGAGGTCTGTCAGGAGCGGGTCCCTGAAGCCGGACCACCACTCGAGCATTTCCTTGTTCGTGCGTTCGATTTCTTCCGGTGTTGCCGGATGTCCTTCTGCGGCCTCCCTGAACTCCTTGGGCAGTTTCATTCTGTCCGGCTGGAAATTCGGGCCGACCATGCAGGCGGAGAGGAGGCACAGGGCTGAGGTGAGGCTCAGCATACGGGCCGTGCGCTGCCTCAGGCTCCGGCGCTTTCGCGGCGGCCTGTCCTCTGAGGTGGTGTGTCCGGTGGTGTTCATTCCTGCCCCGGCCTCACAGATGGTCCTGGAGCCAGCCCGCGAGGCGGCCCCGGCGTGTTTCGGAGACGGGGCCGACCGAGACGGTTGCGGTCATGCCTGCGGCGAGGGTGATGCTTTCGGGCACGCGGTCGAGATGGATACGGACCGGGATACGCTGTGCGAGGCGGACCCATGTGAAGATGGGGTTCACGTCCTGCAGGCCGAGTTTGTCGGGGTTTCCGTTGGTGTCGTTGATACCGCGGGCGATACTGATGACGTGTCCGGGGATGATGTCCTTGTATCCCATCAGCTTGATCCGTGCCTCATCCCCGACATGGACGCCCCACATCTTGGTTTCCTCGAAATAGCCGTAGACCCAGTAGGAATCGGAGTCGATCACGGCCATTCTCGGGGTTCCTGCGGTGGCGTAGTCTCCGACGCGCAGGTTGAGGTTCGTGACGTAGCCGTTGACGGGAGAATAGAGCACGGAGCGCTGGAGGTTCAGTTTCGCGACGTCGAGGGCGGCGCGTGCGGCGTCCACGGCGGCGATCTGCGTGGCGGCGCTGGAGTTGAACACTTCCTGCTCTTCGGCCGAGACGATGCCGCCCAGGCCCATGCGGCGGCGGGCGTCGTTCTGCTTGAGCTTCAGATCTTCCAGCGCGCCGTCGAGCCGTGCCTGGGCTTCGCGGATGGCGAGGCGGAAGCGGACCGGGTCGAGCACGTAGAGCGGATCGCCCCTGTGGACGAACTGGTTATCAACCACCGGGATCTGGACGACGGTTCCCGAGACTTCCGGCGCGATATCGACGACATAGACGCGCACCCTTCCGTCTCTGGTCCAGGGGGCGATCATGTATGTGTCCCACAGCGTAATGCCCAGAACGATGGCGACGGCCACGACGGCGAGGGTCAGCAGGACCCGGATCAGCGTGCGCAGGAGAGGCATGACAGTGACTCAGCACCCTTTGTTGAGAAGATCAGACGTAAAGAACCAGCAGGCACAGGATACAGACGTACAGGGACAGCTCGAACAGCGCGAGATGCCAGAACCATTTCATGAGGCCTGTTCGCCACAGAATAAAGCGCGACAGCATGGTGAGGGGCACGGCGGCCAGTGCATAGACCACGATCGGCGCCATGAATACACCGAACAGATTGAACTCGGTCAGCATCTCAGAGTGGTTCCGTAACGATTTGACGCGTCATGCCCGCCGGGAGACTCCGGAGAGAGTGGTCAGATCCGGGGTGGTCTGCCGGATACTGCATCGGACCGCCCTTATGGAAGAAACCGGGCGCGGCGTCGATAAGATGTGCGGCCTGAATCATACAGGCTGCCATGCGTCGGGCGTGGGCCGGGGTTGAAATCATGTTTTCCGTATCGAGCACGGCGCGGGCCTCGTCCTGGCAGACTGCTGCTGTCTTCAGCGGGTCTGTGTGAAGAAAGCGGAATGAATCGAAGACGCGGCTGAGCGGAATCAGTTCCGGAGTGTCTTTGGGCAGGGTGTGGCGGAGGGCCTGGAGCCTCATGATCACGCGGCCCAGGGAGACGGCGGCGAAGGCGGCATCCGTGACTTCGAAGATGCGTGCGGCCGGGGCGAAGAAGGAGAGGCGCTGTGTGAGGCGGAGGACTTTCTGCATCTGCAGATGTTCCCAGCCTGTCCAGGCCGTAACGGTTCCGGAGGAGGCGCGTGCGAGATTCTGCACGGATTTCGTGAGGGATGAGATGATCCGGGCGCAGTCGAGCCGCTGATCCACCGGGAGCACGACCTTGAAGACGAGGGTGAGGAGAATGGCGGCGATCAGGAAGGCCAGATATCCGTTGAGCAGGGAGAGGTCGTTGGCGACGACGGGGTTTCCCACGGATGTCATGGCGTTGAAGAAGACGGCGTATCCGAAGCCGCGCAGGGAGTATTTCGGGTGAAACTGGATCCATATTCCCGGCAGCAGGAAGAGGATCAGCGAGGCGCAGAGCATCGGATATCCGTCGATGCGCGGCAGGACGAATGTGTGAAAGGCGAGGTTGGCGGGGATGGCGAAGGCGACGCCTGAGGCCAGCATACCCGAGGCTCTGGTTGCTGAGGGCGCGGTGGCCAGCAGGCAGGAGCCGGGCAGCAGGAACAGCATCATCTGGGGCGCGTTGCTCCAGTGGAAGGTGTACCAGATCAGGCAGGCGAGCAGGGTGACGGTTGTGCCGCGTGCGCCGTTCCGCAGGGCTGCGGGCCATTCGAGGAAGGGCTGGAGCCGGATGTTGCGTGCGGGGTCTTCTCCGGAGAGACAGGCCCAGGCTTCTCCGAGTTCCATGATGATATCCCGCTCGCTGTCTATGGCGGCGAGTGAGACGCTGTCTGTTGCCTCATCGGCGAGGCGGTTCAGTTTCCACTGGGCTTCTGCGATTCGGGAGGAGATTTTGCCGTTATCTCCCCTGAGCAGTGCGTCTGCCGGAATGGAGGAGATGTCTTCCATCACGCTGGCGGAGAGTTGCCGGGCCTGCCGGACCTGGTCCCTGTCATTGCCGTTCATGTCGCGCCAGGCGGGGTGGTGTGCGCTGAGCATACCGAGCAGACGGGAGATTCCGACACGCAGGGAGGCCGCGCGATGCCGGATATCCACGTTGTCTGCCGCTGCGAATTCCACGGCCTGGATCAGGGTTTCGGTCTGGGCGAGGAGTCTGGAGCGGGTTGTGTAGAGTTCCGTGTCCATGCCCCGGAACGCGCCGTCCTGTCCTTCCTCATCTTCCCGCGGACGGTTGTCTTCCTCTTCGGGGATGAGGGTTACGAAATGGGAGAGCACGTCGCGCAGCAGGGTGTGGACGCGCAGCAGGACCAGGTGGGAGCGTCCGCCGGTCGTGATCATGAACACGATGGCGGTGCTGATGATTCCGGTTGTGACGACGGAGAGGCGGTCTACTGCGGACATGAAGATGCCGTCGGGGTCTGCGAAGGCTCCGGCGGAGATCATGATGATGGTGTAGCCCGAGAGTACGGCGGCGTAGGCCTTGAAGAAGCGCAGCAGTGTCGCGACGCAGCAGGCGATGCCGATGGCGATCGCGAGTGCGGCGAAATACAGCATGGGCTGCTGCGGGAAGGCGGACATGAGGATGATGCCCAGGGACGCGCCGATGATCGTTCCGAGGATACGCCAGACGCTTTTGGAGAGCAGGGCGCCGGAGACGGGATTGGCGACGATCAGAACCGTCGTGACGGCGGAGAGCGGGGAGCGGAGCTGCCAGAAGGCTGCGATCCACAGGGCAAGGCCGCAGGCGAGGGAGGCGCGTATGGCGTAGGCCGCCGTGGGCGTCAGTTCCCGGATGATGGTTTCGCAGGTCTCGTTCAGGCGGGGGAGGAAGCGCCGTTCCGGGGGGGCGGCGGACGTGGCTGAGGTCATCAGGGTGTTTCCGTGTCCTGTGACGCGTCTGCCCGTCGGGCCTGCATGGTCTCGCAGATGCACGCGAAGGTGCTGAGGCTTTCGGTGAGCTGCCGGGAGCTGACGTTGCCGAGGAGCTGTGCGGAGATATCGGTTGCCGTTTTCACGACGGCTGCGGCGATGCTCCGGCCTCTGGCGGTGAGTGAGACGATTCGTGCGCGCCGGTCATCAGGGTCCGGCTGCCGGCTGATCAGTTCTTTTTTTTCCAGCAGCACCAGCAGGCGGACCAGGGAGGGGGCTTCGACCGACATGGCGCGGGCTAGGTCTGTCTGGCGGACGGGCGGCGGCAGGCTGTCGAGATAGAACAGCGGTCTCCACGAGGCGTCGGTCAGTCCGTAGCTGCTGAGATCGTGATCGATCTCCCTGCGCCAGGCTGCGGCCAGGCGTACGAGAGTGAGGCTGAACAGCCGCTCCTGCTCCCGGCGTCCGGTTCCGGGGATGCCGGACGGGATCATATGTGGAGGCGATGCACTCAGGGCGGGAATCCGTGGCAGAGGGTTTAGTTAGGATGCTTATTATCTGTCGCGGACCGGCAAATCTGGCAACATATTCTACATGCACTATACGTATATCTGAGTGCCGGATTTTACATGTATAATCCGGCCGGGGCTGAGACATTCCTGCCCCGGAGAGGAAAACCTTTCGTGCCGCCTGTTATTCTTGCCTGCATGCTCGCCTCCGCGGCGCAGTATCATCTGCCTTCAAAGGCGCTTCCGGCCATCAGTCAGGTGGAAGGCGGACGTCCGGGCCTGGTCAGCCGGAACACGGACGGATCGGCTGATCTGGGGCTGATGCAGATCAACACGCGATGGGTTCTTCCTCTGGCTGCGGCGACGCATGTTTCCGTTCCGGAGACGGCGGAGCGTCTCATTCATGATCCGTGCTTCAGTATCAGGGCTGCCGCGATTGTCCTGAGCACGTATATCCGTGAGGAACATGGCGATGTTCTTCGTGCGGTCGGTGATTATCACTCGCATACGGATACGCTGAATGAGGAGTATCGCATGAAGGTCGTGGCTGCTGCGCTTGGTTTGTCGGGGACGGGGAGTGCGGCTTCCGGTCAGGTCCGGTTCCGACGGGCCGGGGGGCATCTCATCCCGGTTGTCTGGCCTGTCAGGCGGCATGGCAAGGCTGCGCGCTGATGGAGGCGCGGGATTTTATTTTTTTCGTGACGGAAGAGAGCCGCACGTCTCTGGTTCCGGAGATCCCTCTGCGTCTGGCTACCGAGATCACGCCGGTCTGGCAGGCATCTGAGGCGTGGCTTGAGGAGGCGGGAGCAGAGCCGCCGTTCTGGGCCTTTGCCTGGCCGGGCTCTCAGGCTCTGGCGCGATATGTTCTGGATGAGCCGTCTGTCGTGGCCGGATTGCGGGTTCTTGATTTTGCGGCTGGCTGCGGGCTGGCGGGGATTGCCTGTGCTCTGGCCGGAGCAGCGTCCGTTGAGGCGGCGGAGATCGATCCGCTGGCGGTCGAGGCTGTCCGTGTGAATGCGGAGCGGTCGGGTGTGACGGTTCGGGCTTTGTGTGAGGATATGGCGGCTTTACCGGACCCGGAGTGCCAGGGACGCTGGGACATCATCCTGTGCGGGGATGTCTGTTATGAGGCGCCGATGACGGCGCATATCATGCCGTGGCTTCTGCGCCGCGCCCGTGAGATTCCGGTTCTGCTGGCGGATCCCGGCCGGAACTACTGCCCGGCAGAGAACATGACGCCACTGTTTGTCCGGGATGTTCCCACCATACGGGAGCTGGAAGACCGGGACACGAGGCGCGTCACGGTCTTCCGGGTGGGGTGATCCGGTCTGTCCGGATGTTTCAGGCCGGACGACGTGCTGCCGGGCGTCCCTGCTGGCCACCCTGGCGACCGCCGCGTCCCTGCGGTCCGTTGCCGCGTCCGCCCTGAGGGCGTCCGCCACCACCGCCGCCGCCACGTCCGCGTCCGCCGCCGCCGAGAACTGGCGGGCGCTGGCGGGAGTTTTCGGCCTCATCCGAATGGAAGGGGTGTTCCCGTATGACAGGCACGGGCTTGCCGATTGTTTTCTCGATATCCCGCAGCCAAGCGCGCTGTTCCGGATCGCACAGGGAGACGGCATAGCCTTCCCGGCCTGCGCGGGCTGTCCGGCCGATCCGGTGGACGTAGCTTTCCGGGACGTTCGGCAGGTCGTAGTTGAAGACGTGCGTGACGTCGTCCACATCGATGCCGCGTGCGGCGATATCGGTTGCGACCAGCACCTTGAGATTGCCGGAGCGGAAGCCGTCCATCGCGCGTTCACGCGCGCTCTGTGACTTGTTGCCGTGGATGGCTTCGGCCGGGATTCCGTGTCCGGACAGGAACTGCGCGACCTTGTTGGCTTCGTGCTTCATGAGCGTGAAGACCACGGCGCGCACCACCTTGGGGGAATTCACCAGCGTTTTCAGGGCTTCTTTCTTGTCCGTTGCGGAAACGAACATGACGGCCTGGCGGATACGGTCCACCGTGCTGGACGGGGGGGATATCTCGACGCGGGCGGGGTTTTTCAGCAGTGCGTCTGCCAGCCCGGCAATGGCCGGAGGCATGGTTGCGGAGAACAGGAGCGTCTGGCGCTGTTCGGGCAGCATCGAGACGATGCGGCGGATGTCCTTTACGAAACCCATGTCCAGCATACGGTCTGCCTCGTCCAGGACGAGGATTTCCACGTGCGAGAGATCGATATGTCCCTGGCTGACCAGATCCAGCAGTCGTCCCGGGGCTGCGACGAGGACGTCAACGCCGCGGCGCATGGCTTCCACCTGGCGGTGCTGACCGACCCCGCCGAAGACGACGGCGTGGCTGAATTTCATATGCCGGGCATAGGCCGTGAAGCTGGCGGCGATCTGGGAGACCAGTTCGCGGGTGGGGGCGAGCACCAGGGCGCGGGGGCCTTTGGGTGAGGGAGCCGCAGGCCGGGAGACCAGGTGGTGCAGGATCGGCAGGGCGAAGGCGGCCGTCTTGCCTGTTCCTGTCTGTGCCAGGCCCAGCAGGTCACGCCCTTCGAGAAGATGGGGGATCGACTGCTGCTGGATCGGAGTCGGTGTTGTGTAGCCTTCTTCTCCGAGGGCCTTCAGAAGCGGGGCTGCGAGATGAAGGTCTGAGAACGTCGTCATAACGAAAGATGCGCCTCCTGGCACGTTGAGTCTGATGTGACGCCGGGAGGGGGAATCTGGCGTCCGGTAAGTTCAGGGCTGATCAGCACCAAAATTGTCCTGTTAGGGACGGACTTCAAGGCAGCCACGATCCGGAGGTGCAGATTAACACAAAAATACCGATATTTTTCAATGTCCCGGACTGAAACCGGATTGCGGTATAAGGCGTTATCACCAGCTTTCCGTCTATGGCAATGCCATGGAGGAAATAAACAGAAATATTTAATTTTCTGGAAAGGCGATCCCGGCGGTCAGGGACATGGCACCGTCAAGGGCGTTTCCTCTGGCCGGGACGCAGAATTCCGTCAGCCATGAGGAGCGGGATTTCAGCCGTTCTCCGAGGCTTCCGCACAGGCTGACCGGCAGGGATGCGAAGCTGTCCTGCAGCAGGGTGCGGCCAAGAAGTTCGGTTTCGGAGGCGGCGTGGCGGAGCAGGTTTTCCGCGACGGGGCAGCCCTGATCCGCTTCTCTGAAGACCAGCGGGACCAGGCCTGCCGCGCGTTCTGCGGTGAGGCCTGCGGGCCAGGCCGTGACGGAAGCGGTGCTGTTTTGTGAAATCCATGTGCGCAGTGCGCGGCTGAGGGCTGAGGGCGGGCTGCGGCCGTCTTCGGCTCTGAGCATGATGGCTGTGGCTTTTCTTCCGATCCATGCACCGCTTCCGGCATCATCGTGCGGGAAGCCCCAGCCGCCTGTCCGGCGGGTTTCGTCACCAAGGCAGGCGAAGCCGACGGAGCCGGTTCCGACGGCGAGAATCGCGCCGTCCTGTCCGTCATGCGCGCCGAGGCAGGAGGTGCGGGCATCGCTGGTCAGCACGAGATGATCGAAGCCATGGGGCAGTGCGAGGAAGCGGGCGCGGGCTTCGGGGATTTCGGCTCCGGCCAGTCCGGCTCCGGCGAGCAGGGGCGGGTGTCTGGTGCTGCTGAGGCCGCTGTTATGCAGGGCTTCGTCCAAGGCGCTGCGGATGGAATGCAGGGCGCGTTGTGCATCAGTGGCGATGTTGGACGGGCCTCCGGTCGTTTCTGCCAGAATGGTGCCGTCCTGCGTGGCCAGGCGGAGCAGGGTTTTTGTCCCGCCGCCATCTATGGCGACGCGGAGCAGGCCTGTCACCGGGCGCGGGCGAGGAGGAACAGGGCCTGCTCTCCGAAGAGATTGGCCAGGCGGACGGAGCGGCGCCAGGGCGCGCGGTCGCCTTCCTCATCGATCGCCATCCAGTCTTTCACGATGTAGCCGTCCTGTTCGCACAGGGCGAGGAAGTCGCGGATCGTACAGGGGTGGATGTTGGGTGTGGCGTACCAGGGCCGGTTCCATACCGCGTTGTCGGGCATCCTGCCGGTCAGCAGCAGGCGCAGGCGCATCTGCCAGTGTCCGAAATTCGGGAAGGAGACGATGGCGTAGCGCCCGATACGGAGCATCTGCCGGAGCACCTCGCGCGGGCGTTCAACGGCCTGGAGCGTGC
Organism: Acetobacter sp. AN02; assembly: GCF_029759835.1. Taxonomy (GTDB): domain Bacteria; phylum Pseudomonadota; class Alphaproteobacteria; order Acetobacterales; family Acetobacteraceae; genus Acetobacter. The sequence continues at coordinate 25,478 of NZ_JAJJND010000003.1, read as the reverse complement.
GCTGGAGCACGACATAGTCGAAGGCGTCGTCCGGGAAATGCGTAAGATCGTTGTCCGCATCTCCGTGTATGACCGGCAGGCCGTGGGAGACGGAGCGGGTGACTTCCTTCATGTCGATCTCAATCCCGCGGGCATCGCAGTTCCGCGTGCGGTAGAGATGGCCGATCAGGGAGCCGTCGCCGCTGCCGATATCGAGGACGCGGGTGCCCGGTTCGATCATTCCGGCGATCAGACGCTGGTCAAGGCGCATGGGTCAGACTCCTGGTGCCGGATCGGGTGATGCCGGACGGGAGGACAGGCCCGCCTGTTCGGCGGCTCCGGCGAGGAAGCCTCGGACGGTGCGGTCGAAATCCGGTTCGTCCAGCAGGAAGGCGTCGTGGCCTTTGTCGCTGTCGATCTCGACAAAGGAGACGTTTGCGGCGGCCTTGTTCAGGGCGCGGACCAGCAGGCGGGACTGGGATGTGGGGAACAGCCAGTCCGAGGAGAAGCAGACGACACAGAAGCGGATTTTCGTTCCGGCGAAGGCGGCGGAGAAATCGCCGTCATGTTCGGCTGACAGGTCCATCCAGTCCATGGCGCGGGTGATGGTCAGGTAGGAGTTGGCATCGAACCGGCGGACGAAGCTGGATCCCTGATGGCGGAGATAGGATTCGACCTCGAAGATCTCGCTGAACAGGGAGGCGGGCTGTCCGGCGTCGGGCGGGGTACATCCCTGTCCCGGGCGCGTGCGCCGACCGAACTTGCGGGTGAGGGCCTCTTCGGAGAGGTAGGTGATGTGGGCCATCATGCGCGCGACGCCCAAGCCGCGGGCCGGGATGGCATCGTGTTCCCAGTATCGTCCGCCCGCGAAATCCGGGTCTGCCGCGATGGCCTGGCGGCTGACCTCGTTAAAGGCGATATTCTGTGCGGAGTGGAGCGGTGCGGTTGCGATGGGCATGGCCGCGAACACCTTGTCGGGGAAGGTGACGGCCCATTCCAGCACCTGCATACCGCCCATTGATCCGCCGATGACGGCGAACAGGCGGTCTATGCCGAAATGGCGGATGAGAAGCTCCTGTCCGCGCACCATGTCGCGGATGGTCAGCGGGGGAAAATCCGTGCCCCAGAGCTCGGTTTTTCCGTCAGGATATGCGTCTGCGGATTTCGGGGAGCGCGGGCCCGTCGAGCCCATACAGCCGCCGAGCACGTTCGAGCATATTACGAAAAAGTGATCTGTATCGATCGGTTTTCCCGGCCCGACCATGCGGTCCCACCAGCCCGGTTTTCCCGTGAGGGGGTGGGGTTCGGCCACGTACTGATCACCTGTCAGGGCGTGGCAGATCAGTATGGCGTTGTCGCGTGCGGGGGACAGGGTTCCGTAGGTTCTGTAGGCGATCTCGACCGGGGCCAGACGTCGCCCGCACTCGAGCACCACACCTTCGGGGAAGATCTGTGAGCTGTGTGTTCGTGCGGTTGTAAACGTGTTCATGGCAGGCGGGGATTCCTGACAGGCTGTGCGGGACCGGTCCTTTCCGGGGCGTCGGTCCGCCGCTTCGGGGCGGTTGCGGATCGGCTCCGGGGGGGAGATCGGACATAGGCATTTTCCTGTGTCCGGGCAAGAAGTTCGTCCTGTGGTTGCAGAGAGCGGATTGACGGGCAATCGAATTAACGTTTATTTAACGTTTCAGTTGTCCGGCAAAATATTTCACCGAATGCAATGTCATGAACGAGTCCCGGTTTTTTTTCGGAAAACCCCTTATTTTCTGCAGGGAATCATGAAGTGACCCCTCTGCACCTTATCGGGCATTCCGGCCTGTTTGACGCTCACTATTACGTGTCGTCGAATCCTGACCTCGCGACGCTTGGTCCGGGTGTTCTGGCTCATTATCACCAGTATGGCTGGCAGGAGGGACGTCGTCCGAATCCCTGCTTCGATCCTGTCTGGTATATGTCCCAGCTTCCCGGTCCCTGCGGTGATCCCCTGCTGCATTATATATTGCGCGGGGAAGCCGAGGGACTCCGTCCCGTGGAGTGGTTCGATCCTCTGTGGTACCGGCGGACCTATCCCGTTCCGGACGGTATGCCCGCGCTGCGGCACTATCTCCTGAACCGGCATAATCCGGAATTCCGCCCGATGGCGGAGTTCGATTCTGCCTGGTATTTACGCACCAATCCTGATGTGGCGGAGGCCGGTGTCGATCCGGTCGAGCATTACATGATGCAGGGATTTCGCGAGGGGCGCCGCCCGTTCGAGGGGTTTGATCCGGCGTTCTATCGCACGCGGTATATGGAGGGGCGCCAGGATATCAATCCGCTCCTTCATTACATCGCGCATCGGGATATGGCCGGTGTCCAGCCGTCTCTCCCGCCTGATCAGCCGACGATTCCGCGCGAGGTGCGGCGTAATGCGTCTCCGGGTCCGCTGTTTGAGGAGCGGCGTCCTCTGCCTGTGTCTGCCGTGCGGCGTGCCCGGGTTCTGGCCTATTACCTGCCGCAGTTTCACAGCATTGCTGAGAATGATGACTGGTGGGGAACCGGTTTTACGGAGTGGACCAATGTCGCGCGCGGGCTTCCGCGGTTTGTCGGGCATTATCAGCCGCGTATTCCCCGGGATCTCGGGCATTACACGCTGAATAATGCGGATCTGCTTCGCCGCCAGGCCGAGATGGCGAAAGGGGCGGGGATCGAGGGCTTCGTTTTTTATTTTTACTGGTTCAATGGCCGGCGTCTGCTGGAGAGTCCGCTGGAAATGCTGCTGTCCGCGCCGGACATTGCGATGCCGTTCTGTCTGATGTGGGCCAATGAGAACTGGAGCCGGCGCTGGGACGGGTCTGAGGATGACGTTCTGATTGCTCAGGATTTCCGGTCTGAGGATGAGGATGCGCTGATTGCCTGTTTTGCCAGGCATTTCCGTGATCCGCGTTATATCCGTGTCTCGGGGCGGCCTCTGCTGATGCTTTATCGTCCGGCGCTGGTTCCAGACTGTGCGGAGACGGTGGAGCGGTGGCGCGGGAAATTCCGTGATATCTGCGGCGAGGATCCGGTTTTCGTGATGGGACAGGCGTTCCGGGACAGCGATCCGGCGAAATTCGGGATGGACGGGGCTATTGAGTTTCCGCCGCACAAGGTCGTCTCCGGTGTGGAGACGATCAATAACTCCGTGACGTTCCTGGATGAGGATTTTTCAGGCCAGATCTACGATTATGATCAGGTTGTCGATAATGCGCTGGCGATGCCCGCGCCGGATTTTCCGCTGATCCGCACGGCGGCTCCGTCCTGGGACAATGATGCGCGCCGGCAGGGGGCGGTCTGGTGCTGCACGGGGGGACACCGGCGGGGTTTGAGCGCTGGCTGTCGGGTCTGATCAGCCAGGCGCAGGCGAACCCGTTCTTCGGCGAGACGATCGTGTGCATCAACGCCTGGAATGAGTGGGCGGAAGGGGCCTATCTCGAACCGGATCAGCATTTCGGGTCTGCGTTTCTCAATGCCTGCGCCCGTGCGGTCAGCCGGTTTGATGAGACGGTTTCGCGGCCGCGGATTCTGCTGATCGGGCATGATGCGTTCCCGGCCGGGGCGCAGATGCTGCTGTGTCATCTGGGGCGGGTTCTCAGGCGGGTACACGGGATGGAGGTGCGCTTCCTGCTAATGGGCGGAGGCGCGCTTCTGGATGCCTTCCGCGCTGAGGGTGAGGTTGAGCTTTTCCCGGGAGAGGCGTCGGATCTGCCCGGGCGGCTGCGGATGCTGGCGGGTGAGAATTACAGATATGCGTTTGTGAACTCTGCGGCATCTGCACATACGGCCCTGGCGCTGCATGACGCAGGGATTGAGTTTGTGCAGCTTGTTCATGAAATGCCTGCGATTCTGACCAGTCGCGGGCTTGTTCCGGCTCTGATAAAATCTGCCGCTCTGGCCACGAAGGTTATTTTTCCGGCGGAATCGGTTGCTGTCCGGACGGGTGCGCTGACGGGCGGTGTTCCGGAAAATGCGGTGATTCTGCCGCAGGGGCTTTATGCCGATATCCGTTATAACGGGCGCGGTCGTGAGGCGGTCCGGGCTGCTCTTGGCGTCTGGGAGAATGACAGTCTTCTGATCGGATCTGGATACGGAGACATGCGGAAGGGGTTTGATCTTTTTCTGCAGCTCTGGCGGCAGACGGCGGGTGCCCGGAAGGATGGCGGCTGCACGCATCTGGTCTGGACCGGTGATCTTGATCCGGAGATGCGCGGCTGGATGGAGAGTGAGATCGCGCAGGCTCTGGAGAGCGGGCGGTTTCATATGCCGGGCCGTATCGGGAATATGTCGGATTATCTGTCCGCGGCGGATGCCTTCGTTCTGACGTCGCGGGAGGATCCCTATCCGTCCGTCGTGATGGAGGCGATGGCGTCCGGTCTGCCCTGTGTGGCGTTTTCGGGCAGCGGTGGTGCGGCGGATCTCGTGGCGCAGCTGACGGTCCAGACCGGGCTTTCGCGTCAGGAGGCTCTGGTTCCGCTGGGGGATGCCGGGCAGATGGCGCGCCAGGCGCAGGCGGCGGCGCGGAAATGTCAGGAGGCCGGCAGTCGTGTGCGGGCGCGGCGGGCCAGGCGTCTGGCGGCCCAGTTTCCGTTTGCCGACTATACGGAGAAGCTGCTTTCTGCAGTGCGTCCGCAGTGGCGGCGGATTTCCGTCGTCGTGCTGTCCTATAACTATGCGCGGTTCCTGGTGGCACGGCTTGCTTCTGTTTTTTCGCAGGATTATCCCGTTCTTGAGATTATCGTGCTGGATGATGCCTCGTCTGATGACAGTCTTGAGGTGGCCCGCAGCACGGCTGCGGAATGGGGCCGGGATATCCGTATTGTGGCCGGGAAGAAGCAGTCCGGGAACGTGTTCGCGCAGTGGCGGAAGGCTGTCAGCGAGGCCCGGGGGGACTGGCTGTGGGTTGCGGAGGCGGATGACATTGCCGCGCCGGACATGCTGTCCCGACTGTGCGAGGCGCTGGATGAGGCACCGCGCGGGGTGATGGCGTTCTGTGACAGCAGTGCGATCGATGGTAACGGCGCGCCGATGTTCGAGAGCTACAAGCCGTACTATGCGACGACGGCGGGGGCTCTTCTGGAGAAGGATGGCGTGCATGAAGGTCCGGAGTTTGTGTCGGCCTGTCTGGGTGAGCGCAATCTGATCATGAACGCGAGTGCGGTTCTGTTCCGTCGTGATGCTCTGCAGGCGGCTCTGGCGCGCTGTGAGGATCTGGAAACATTCCGGGTGGCGGGGGACTGGCGGCTTTATGTCGAGCTTCTCAGTATGCCGGATTCACAGATTGCCTATGTGGCCCGGCCTCTGAACGTGCACCGGCGTCATGCGACCTCCGCGACGGGCAGTCTGGCTTCGGAAGCGCATCTTTCCGAGATCGCGCGGGTCCATCGCGTGATTGATATTGCAGCCGGGCGGGAGGATCTGTCCGAACGGCAGAAGGCATATCGGGAGGAAGTGGCGCGGCAGTTCGGGCCGGAGAAGTGAGCTGTCGTGTCCGGCTGCGTTATCGCGGCCGGAGATAGTGACAGTGCTGCGAGGGATACGCCGGGCTGCCGCCGTGGTTCCGGATTTTCGGACCGGTCCGGTGCAGACGGGGCGACATAAAAAAGGCAGGGTCTGAGCCCTGCCTGATCGGATGATCTGAAGCATCCGGAGGAGCGTCCGGGACGCTCCTGTCTGGCCGGAGCCAGACTTATTTGATCTTGGCTTCGCGGAACACGACGTGCTTGCGGGCAACCGGATCGTATTTCTTCAGCTCAAGCTTGCCGGTCTGTGAACGGGCGTTCTTGCGCGTGACATAGAAATAGCCGGTGTCGGCGGTGGAGACGAGCCGGATCTGAATAACGTTGGTCTTGGCCATGAAACCCTCGGAATCTCTGCGTGGCCGCGACGTTTCAGGGCGCGGCTGTACTGACTGGTGGGCGCAAATTGCGTACAGAGACGTGTCAGGTCAAGTTTTTCCTCACGAAAAAAGGCCTGAAAGAACAGATTCAGGAGTTCAGACCGGTATGATGGAGCTTTCAGCGGCCCGTGCGCGCATTCTCGACACCATGACCGGCACGGGAGAGGAGCTTGTCAGTCTTCCGGAGGCGTCCGGCCGTGTTACGGCTGCGCCCGTCTGTGCGCGACTGAGCAATCCGCCGGGAGATGTCTCATCCATGGACGGCTATGCGGTGCGCGCTGCGGAGGCGCATGCCGGTGCGGAACTGAGGCTGAGTGCGGAGTCTCCCGCCGGTCATCCCGTGTCGTGTCCTGTGGAGTCCGGCGGATGTATCCGGATTTTCACGGGAAGTCTGATGCCCGAGGGGGCCGATGCCGTTGTTATCCAGGAGAATACGGAGCGGGCCGGAGACAGGATCCGCATTCTTAAGGATGTGAAGCCAGGTCAGTTCATCCGGCGCGCAGGGCAGGATTTTTCTGCCGGTGACGTTCTCGTTCCGGCAGGCGTCAGGCTTGAGGCGCGGTCCGTGGGGCTGGCGGCAGCGGGCAACGTGCCGTGGGTCCGTGTGGCGCGGCGTCCTCGTGTGGCGATTCTCGCGACGGGGGATGAGATATCGATGCCCGGCGAGGCGTTAAAGCTAGGAGGGATCATCGGCTCTGCCGGGGTGATGCTGGCTGCGCTTCTGAAAGATGCCGGGGCCGATCCTGTTCTGCTGCCCGTGGCGCGGGATGACCGGGAGGATATCCGCGGTCTGGTGGCCGGTCTGGAGGGGATGGACCTTCTTGTGACGATCGGCGGGGCCAGCGTGGGGGATTATGATCTTGTGAAAACCGCTCTGAAAGAGGCGGGAATGGTCATGGACTTCTGGAAGGTTGCGATGCGTCCGGGCAAGCCCCTGATGTCCGGCAGGCTGGGACGGATGCCGGTTGTGGGGGTGCCGGGTAATCCTGTGGCGGCGTTCGTGTGCGGGCTGCAGTTTCTGGTCCCGGCCGTGCGGAAGATGACGGGGTGCACGCAGATCATGCCGGAGCCTGAGATGGTGCGGGCGGGGGCTGATCTGCAGCCGAATGATGAGCGGGCCGATCATCTGCGTGCGCGACTGGTGCGGGGGGAGGATGGTCTTCTGTCCGCGATTCCGTTCGGGCGTCAGGATTCGGCGATGATGGCGACTCTTTCAGACTGTGACGCCCTGATCCTGCGGCCGCCTCATGCGGAACTGCTGCCGGAGGGTATGCCGTGTCCGATATTGCGGCCGGACGGGCGGTGTGTCTGACTTGACTGGGTGAACTAAAATAGAACAAAAGGGGATTTCAGTTTCATTTTCCGCGACGGGATATATCGATGCTTACAAAAAAACAGCATGAACTCCTGCTGTTTATCGATACGCATCTGCGCGGGACCGGTTTTTCTCCGTCCTTTGATGAGATGAAGGATGCCCTGGGCCTGAAATCGAAATCCGGTATTCACCGGCTTATTTCCGGCCTTGAGGAGCGGGGATTTCTTTCACGGCGGCATAACCGGGCGCGTGCGCTTGAGGTGCTGCGTCTGCCGGACGGGCAGAGCCCGGGCGTGCAGGCGGATGACTGGCACTCTGATCCTGTGGCCGCCGTGCCGGCTTATATTGCCGAGGCTGCGTCCGTCAGTCTGCCTCTGTGGGGGCGGATTGCTGCCGGTGTTCCGATTGAGGCGATGCGCGACACTCAGGCCCGGGTTGAGGTGCCTCTCTCCCTGATCGGGCGGGGAGAGCACTACGCGCTTGAGGTGTCGGGGGATTCCATGATCGGCGCGGGCATACTGGACGGGGATACGGCCGTCATCCGTAAGGCTGAGCAGGCTGAGAACGGACAGATCGTTGTTGCCCTGATTGATGAGAGCGAGGTGACGCTCAAGAGGCTTCGTCGCCGAGGTAATACGATTGCTCTGGAGGCGGCCAATCCGGCGTATGAGCCGCGAATCGTTCCGGCGGAACGGCTGAGAATACAGGGACTTCTCGCCGGGATTCTGCGTCGCTACGACTGAACGGATGCGGGGTCGTGCCCGCATGTATTTCCGGTCTGTCTGACGATATATCTGTGATTATGGTCTGGAGGACCGCGCATGCGCCGGGCTTTGCTCTGGCGCTGTCTGCGTTCTGATTCAGTTTTCAGGATTTTCTGAATAATATCAGAGTGGCGCGAGTGACGGGGCTCGAACCCGCGACCTCCGGCGTGACAGGCCGGCGCTCTAACCAACTGAGCTACACCCGCATCGGACTGTTTCGTGAACCGTCCGTGTGGCGCGACTTATAGCGGGATTTTCCGATCTGGCAACAGGCTCGGGGAAAAAAATTTCATGTCTTTTCGGCTCCGTCTGTCCGGCCGCGGAAAAGCCCCGTCCGACCTTACTTTACGTCATGACGGAATTGTTTTCAGAGCGGATTGTTTATCAAACTTTTATTGGATTATGTCAGAGTTACAGATGCGAGGCCCGAATCAGGTTCGCTGCGTGCGTAAAGGGATGAACACACAAGTGACTGAATTCGGAGGCCGGACTTTCGGGAAGCGTCGCGGGCGTTGCACGGCCCCCCTTCTGATTATGGCCGGGATGAGCGTGACTGCAGTTCCTGCAGCACGGGCGGATGATTACAATGATCTTCTGGATCTTCTGCGTGCCAAGGGCAGTCTGACGCAGAGTGAATACAGCATGCTGCATTCCCGGCATGTGAAGCATGTGCGCGAGGCCGAGCGGGCGGACGATGCGGCGCGCCGGGGGCATTCCGTTCGTTATCAGTATGTTCCCCGGGCACCGGATACCGTGGATATGGAGGCTGAGGCCTCTGCGGTGCGGGCTGAGGTTGCGGCACGGTCTGCCGAGGCCTCCATGCGGTCTGCCGAGGCGGAGATGCGCAGCGCGAGTATTGTCCGCGTGGCGAAATATGTTCCGGGCAAGGGGCTGACGTTCCATGCCGGTGCGATCGATATCAACCTGTCCGGGTTCGTGAACGGATTTTATTCCTATAACAGCCCCGGACGCGGTGCTGCGGTAGCCGGTGGTATTTCCTCCGGCTCTTCGGGGTTTGATAATTCCGGCGTCCGTAACGGCCTGCTTCCTGCGGCGCTGATCACCAAGATATCCACGACCCAGGAGGGTGTGGACATGCAGGTGGTGTTTGGCATGTATCCGGGTCTGAACAACAACAAGCCCGGAGCATTCAATGCCAATACCGGCGGAAGTTCCGTCGGTCTGGGAACGCCGGGGATCGATTTCCGTCAGGTTTACTTTACTGCCGGGAATGAGAAATACGGGACGTTCAAGATCGGTCGCGATATTGCGCTGTTCGGTTCGGATGCGATTCTCAACGATATGACCCTGCTGGGTGTCGGCAGTCCGGGAACGGTGACCGATCCGGGCAATACCTCATTCGGGCGTATTGGTTTCGGTTATGTCTATGCGGACTGGATTCCGCAGATTTCCTATACGTCTCCGAAATTTGCCGGTCTGCAGGGTTCTGTCGGAATTTTTCAACCGCTGGATCAGTATAATTATGCCGGTGGCGGCCTGTCTGCGACGAGCACCAATCATAACAGCCCGATGGTGCAGGCCAAGGCGACCTATGACTTCAAGGCTGGTGACTTCAAGGGCCATATCTGGACGGGGCTGTTCATTCAGAACAGCGGGCCTTTGTCTTCCGCACGGCTGGGAGAGAACAGCAAGACGAGCCGGATGGCCGAGGCCGGAGAGGTCGGGGCGAAGCTGGACTGGAGAGATTTTCAGGCGGTTGCCTATTATTATTATGGCAGCGGTCTGGGGACGACGGGTCTTCTGTTTGACGGCATTGCCGATAACGGACGCAAGCGTAATTCCGAGGGATATTACCTGCAGCTGTCCTATACGATCATGAAGAAGCTGCGTCTGGCGGGAAGCTATGGTCAGAGCAATCTTTATCAGGCGCCGGGTGAGAATACACCGAGTCTGGTACGCCGGAATGAATCCGAAGTCGGCGCGCTGTATTACTCCGTAAATGACTGGCTGACGCTTGCGACGGAATTCGCGCACAGTGAGTCTGCGGCGCATCGTCCGGGGCGTGCGACGGATAATACGGTGTCTGCTGGAGCGATGATTTTCTTCTGAGAAACAATGTTTCTCAGAGGACGGGCATTACCGCCATACCAGCTGACAGAAGGAAGGCGGCCAGGATTGCTGCCAGGAAGAACGGCCCCGGAAGCGGCAGCCAGACCGTGCGCAGGGCTGTTATCGGGCTGAGTGAAAAATAGCGGATTGTTGTCAGAAGCCCCGGAGTGAGGCGTGTCACGCCGCTGAGCATGAACATGCTGATCAGCGGTGTGAGCAGTAGTCCTCTGATGGCTGAGAGGAACCATGGCAGCCACGTTCCATGCAGCATGGGGAAGGGCGCATGGCACAGGGCGGGCAGAGCTGCTGCGACAAGCAGGCAGGGCGCGGCCAGTGCGGCAAGCAGCGTATGAAAGCGCAGTGCGCCGGGCCGGCAGGAGAGGGCGGCCGACAGAGCGAGCGTTGTCAGCGCTGTCAGGACCGTGTGCAGTAGGGCTGGGGTCAGCAGGAATGCCACGGGATTAGGGGCTGAGCCACTGCTCGAAGCGGGGGGCGATGGTTTTCAGATGTGTGGCCCAGAAGGTCTCGTCCAGCGGAATGATCTGCTGCCGGGAGGCGGGTGTCGGGGAGTCTTCGTTCGGGCTGTCTGGCAGTGTGCTGCTGAGCCGGGAGGTCTGTTCCGACGCTGAAAGCCAGGTCAGAAGTGCCTGGGCGGGTGGTGTGGTATCGTCGGTCTGGTCGGTTCTGACCGGGATGGCCCAGCCGAATTTTTCCCTGAGCGTCGGAGCGGATGAGAGAGAGAATTTCTTTCCGCCGCGTGAGGCGATCAGGGCACGCGCGTCTGTAACGGGGACGGCGGCCATGAAGACGGCACCTGAGCGGAGAATGCGCGTGGCCTCATCGGGTGTTTTCCACCAGACGATATAGGGCCGGATCTGGGACAGTCTGCGGAAAGCGCGGTCCAGACCTCTTTCCGTACCCAGCACGCGGTAGATATCGGCGGGGGCCACGCCATCGGACAGAAGGGCGATTTCAAGCGTGGTGCGAGGATCGCGTCTCAGCCCGCGTTTGCCGGGGTGCTGGGCGACGTCCCAGAATTTGCGCCAGTCCGGTTCCGTTTCAAGGCGCGTCCGGTCCCAGGTCAGCGCCGTATCTGATGACAGGGCGGGGACGCCGCACTTTGCATCGGGGCTTTCCGGGGCAAACCATCCCTGATCACATCCGAACTGCAGCAGACTTCCTTCGGCCATTACGAGGGACCAGGCTGATTTTTCCCCGCCATGCAGATTTTTTTCCAGCTCCGGCAGGCTGCTGTCCCATGTGACCACGCGCAGACGGTTGTGCGACTGTTTCCGCCAGGCGTTCCACAGGGCGGTCTGCTGGGCTGCGCCGATCACGCCGCCCGTCGTGGCGACCACAACGGATGAGGGATGTTTTGAGTGCGGAGCGGTGCGTGTGGCGGCGGCTGAGGACGAGCAGGCCAGTCCGATACCGAACAGCAGGGCAGACAGGGCTGAGCCTGTGGGAATCCGGCCTGTGAAAATCCGCGCTCTCCTGCCGTAAAGGCGGGAAAGATATGATCTGGAAGCGGATATCATCGGCGGGCGGAACTCCGGTCTGTTACGGTTGCGGGCAGGAGTTTAGCCCTGATCGGTCCCTGACGGGAAGGCCGAGGCTGCTCCGGTCTGCCAGGCGAGCCGTGCCCGCCGTCCGGGATCAAATCCGCGGGTGCTGAGAAGGGCGGGGCGATCGGCGATCACCTCCGTGCCGTCGGGCAGGCGGAAACGCAGGCGCAGCACGTCCGGGAGCATCCGTGCCCCGGTCAGCACGGCGGGCAGACTGCCCTCATCCGGGTCGTCATCTGTGCCGGAGACGAAGACCGGCGTTATGCGGCCCGGGCGGATACAGAGATCAGCCAGCTGTCCGGGCTGCAGTCCGGGCGTAGCGATGGCTTCGACTTCAGGACCGGCGGCAAGGCGGATGCGGGCGATGTCGTCCTCTGTGTCGAGGACGATCCCCCTCAGCAGATTGGCTTCTCCGAAGCCTGTTGCGACAGCGGCGGAGTCCGGGCGGTTGAACAGCTCTTCGGCGGTGCCTTCCTGCAGCAGTGTGTCATGCGAGAGAATCCCGATTCTCTGTCCCAGAAGCAGGGCTTCGTCGCGTTCTCCCGTCAGGAGGAGCAGGCTGACTCCGCAGGCCTGACGCAGGCGGTCCAGCCGTGCGCAGAGATCATGCCGGGTCGTGAAATCCATTCCGGCAAAGGGTGTATTGAGCACGATCATGGCCGGAGAACAGGCAAGGGCGCGGGCGCAGGTGGCCAGAAGCCGGGATGAGGGCGGCAGGTCTGCCGGTTTCAGGTCTGCTGCAGAGTCCAGTCCGGTCAGGGCGAGAGAGTGACTCACGCGGCTGCGCCGTTCCGTTGCCGTGCCGCGCAGGGGCAGGGCGATGTTTTCACGTATCGTCAGGGAGGGAAGGAGCGGGAGCGCGGCGCTGACCAGGATGGTTTTCCGTGCCTGTTCCTGCATCGGGGGGCTGCTGAGGAAGCCGGAGAGAATGTCCTGCATCAGGGTGTCAGGTCCTCCCGGCCCGATCAGGGCGAGGCAGTGTCCGGGCTGCAGACGCAGCCGTGTCAGGCCGGTTGCCTCGGGGAACAGGCTGCTGCTGAAGAGCTGTGCGGGAATTGCAGAAGAGCCGGGGGAGTGATGCATAGGATGCATGGAACCACAGGCCGGGTTCCAGGTTAAGCTTTGTAATGGAACCGGGACCGGGGTGTCCCGGTTCCATATCGCAGAAAAGGGAATTTCTTTCGATGTCGGCAGATAAAATCAAAAAAGACGTGAAGAACAAGGCTGAAGGCGCAGTGTCCTCTGCGAAGGATGATTTCGAGGCCCTGCGTTCTCAGTTCGAGAAATTCCTCTCCACGCATGTTGCCACCGGTCTGGATGACGCGGCTGCAAAAGCGACGGAAGCTGTTGCCAATGCGCGCGAAGTGGCTGACACTCAGGCGAAGAATGTCTCGACGAAAGTTGTGAAGAAACCGCTTCTGTCGATTGCCCTTTCCGCTGTTATCGGCTTTGTGGCCGGGCGTCTGACGCGCTGAGTCGGTGGGGCGAAGGGTCGCAGAGCAGAACGAAGAACGGGTCATATGCGTATTATTGAAGCAGGGCAGAGCACGCTCGGGGCTCAGGGTGAACTTCTGAAATTCAGGGCTGCGAGAATCGGTCGCCAGGTGGCGTTCCTTGTCGTGGCTGCTGTGTTCGGATTTTTTTCCGTGATTACGGGGCACTTCCTTGTGTGGGCTCTGTTCCGCTACGAATTTGGCCTCGGACCGGTTGCGGCTCCGCTGGCCGTGTTCGGTCTTGATATTCTGATGGTCCTGTTTTTTGCCTTCCTCGGTCGTCGCTCCTTTATCCGCCCGGGCGAGCTGGATGCGATCATCCGGCTGGACCGCAGCCGTGCCGAGCTGCGTCAGGCTCTGACGTTCGGCACGCTGACCACGCTGATTGCCGGGCCAATCGGTCAGGCTCTGTGGAACCGGACATTCGGTCGCAAGAAGCGCTGATCCGTCCGGTCAGGCACGTGTTACGGGAAACCCGCTCTTCTTCGGAAGGCGGGTTTTTCTTTTTCAGGAGCTGTTACGGCCGGGTTGAAAAGGGGGGTGGACGATCCGGCTGTAATCCTGTGAAATTCCGGACATGATTCCATTTTCTGTTCTTGATCTGTCGCTCATCACGGATGATGGCGATGCGGCGGCGGCGTTCCATCATTCGGCTGATCTCGTCCGGCATGCGGAGCATCTCGGGTTTGCGCGCTACTGGGTTGCCGAGCATCACGCGATGCCGGGAATCGCGTCTGCTGCGACCAGCGTTCTGATGGGATATCTTGCCGGGAAGACGCAGAGCATCAGGGTCGGTGCGGGCGGTGTGATGCTCCCCAACCATGCGCCGCTGGTGATTGCCGAGCAGTTCGGCACGCTGGCCACGCTGTATCCGGGGCGGATTGATCTTGGTCTGGGGCGGGCGCCTGGCAGTGATCAGACCGTGGCGCGGGCGCTGCGGCGTCAGGCGGACACGCATATGGGTGTCCATGAGGATCGCTTTCCACAGGATGTTCTGGAGCTTCTGGACTATTTCGAGCCTGTGCGCCCAGGGCAGCCCGTGGTGGCCATTCCCGGTGTGGGATGTGATGTCCCGGTGTGGCTGCTGGGATCTTCTCTTTATTCGGCGCGGCTTGCGGCGGCTCTGGGCCTGCCTTTTGCCTTTGCCTCTCATTTCGCACCACGGATGATGGATGAGGCGGTGTCGCTTTATCGGCGGGAGTTCAGGCCTTCACGCTATCGCACGGAGCCGCATCTCATGCTGGCGATGAATGTCGTTGCAGCGGACACGCAGGCGGAGGCCGAGCGGCTGTTTACCTCTCATCAGATGTATTTCACGGCGCTGAGAAGCGGTCATCCGCGCCCCTATCCGGCGCCTGTCGATCCGGCTGAGCTGAAATGGACGGAATTCGAGTGCGCGCAGATCGACGCCGCGCTGTCCTGCCGGGCAGTCGGGGAGCCGGCTGAGGTTTCGAAGATTATCCGCAGTTTTATCGGGCATTATCGTCCTGATGAACTGATACTGACCGCCCCGGTTCATGATCATCAGGCGCGGCGGCGGAGTCTGGAGATTGTGGCCGGTATCCGGGAGGAGAATGGTCTTTCGTGAAGAAGCTGTTCGTCTTCTGTCTTGGCGGGTCTGCACCGGGGGCGAATGTTGAGGTGCATGACATTCAGTTTGCCGTGGCGGAACGTCCGGAAGATGCCTGGCCCCGGCTGGCGGAACGCTGGTTCGGGACGCGTGAGTCCCTGCATATCGATGGCTGGGGCGTGCTGGAGCAGGCGGACGGATACGGAATAACGCTTTCGGACCAGCCTCCGGCCGGGGAAATGAAGCTGTGGTTCGTCAATCTCGGAGCCTATGCCGACGGAAATCTGGGGGAGGAACATGCGAATGTTTTCCTCGTTGCCCGGACGGCTGAGGAGGCAAAGGCCAGGGCCAAGGCGGAGTTTCTTCAGGGGCTTTACAAACGGCACCGGGACAATCTGCGGGAGATCACGGCGGATGCGGATGGCTGCCTGCTGCTTGATCAGGTGGGGCCCTCCTATGTCCATCTGGTGCCCGGGGGCGGGACCGGAGAGGCATTCCGGGCGTGCTGGCAGGGATATCAGCCGATCTGAGGCGGATTTTCCGGCTGTTTTCCGGTATGATCCTGTTTGCCCGCAGGGTGTGTGCTCTGTATGGTCCCCTCACGAGGAAATCCCTGTCCTTTAAGGGGTATATCCGGGCTTGTGCCGTTGCCTGAGCGGTGAGACAAGCGGGCGGAGACAACAGAGGCGCGCGCAGTGGCGACAGATCTTTTCGACGAGGTGAATGAGGATATCCGGGCTGAGCGGATCCGTAGTGCCGCACGGCGCTGGGCCTGGGTGGCCGGAGCCGGTCTTGTTGTGGTCCTCGGCTGTGCAGGGGCGTGGGAATACCATGTGTCCCGCGAGAATAAGACGGTTGCTGCGGCCTCGGCTGTTTATATGAAGGATGTCCGGATCACGGAGACAGCGGTCGGATCAAAAGCTGAGGACGTGCCGCTGACGCAGGACGAGCAGGCCGGGCTGAATTCGCTGAAATCCCTGGCCGGGTCCGCACCTCATGGCATTGCAGTGATGGCGAGGATGCAGGCGGCGTCTCTGTCCGCGCGGCACGGGGACGTGAAGGGTGCGCTGGATCTGTGGGATAAGGTGTCGTCTGACAGCAGTGCGGAGCAGGGACTGCGCGATGCAGCTGCGCTGTTCTGGTGTCAGTGGCAGATCGATTCGAGTGATATTCCCCGGCTGCGGTCGCGTCTGATGATTCTGACGGGCAAGGACAAGCCTTGGGATGCCCTGGCCACGGAGAGCCTCGCGATCCTTGATCTGCGCGAGAATCACATCGCGGATGCACGCAAACGTCTGACGCGTCTTACGAACGATATGAATGCGCCTCAGAGTGTGCGGGGACGGGCCGGTTCACTGCTCAATACCCTGAACGACGGGAAGGCGGGATAATTCAGGACATGTCACAGATCATGCCAGATAACGGATATATCTCTTCCGGACCGGATCGGATTTCATCCTCACGGCGCAGTGTGCTGCGTCTGATGAGCACCGCTGCGGTTCTGCCGCTTCTTGATGCGTGCGATGATGACGAGAAGAAACCCATTCTTGCGGGACACCGGACGCCGGTGCTTGCGACGCGTGAGGGTCTGACGGTTGAGGCCGGAAAGTCCCCGCCTCCGGTTACGGTGCCAGTGGCGCAGACAGTTAGCAACTGGCCGCAGTCGGGGCGTCTGCCGTCTCATATCGGTGCGAACTATGCCTGGCCGGGACAGCAGAAACAGCTCTGGTCCCGTTCGGTCGGCGCGGGTGTGTCCGAGCCGGATCTTCTGGCTTGGGCGGCTCTGGGGTCCAGCGGGCGCGGCGTGATTCAGGCGGCTCCGGTTGTGAGTAACGGCCGGATTTTTACGATGGATGCAGCGGGCCTGGTCCGTGCATGGACCTGGCCCGGGATGCAGCGGCTGTGGCAGATGCGGCTGAAGCCGAGCAAGCTGCGCTCCTCCAATCTGGGCGGTGGTCTGGGTGTGGACGGGGATACGCTCTACATCGTGGACGGTGTGGGCCAGGCCATCGCGGCGGATGTGGCGACGGGTAAGGAAAAGTGGCGGGTCGATATCGGCTCTCCCGGGCGTTCCGCTCCGACGATCGCGGAGGGGCGTGTCTATCTGGGAACGATCGACGAGCGTTTCTTTGCTCTGGATGCCGCGACCGGAAAGCAGGTCTGGACCTTTGCGTCCATGCCGACGGACACGGTGACGTTTGGCCAGCCTGCTGCGGCTGTCGTGGACGGTGTGGTTCTGGCGGGCTTCGGTTCGGGTGATCTGGTGGCTCTGCGTGCGGATTCCGGAGAGGTTGTCTGGAGCGATACGCTGGGCAGCATCAACGGGCAGGCTTCTGCGCTGGATTTCGCCTGTATCCGCAGTATGCCGGTTATCGTGGACCGCACGGCCTATGCGATGAGCGTGTCCTCCGTGATGGTGGCGGTGGATATGCGGTCCGGCCGTCGTCTGTGGGAGCGGGCCATTGCCGGGCAGAACGCCATTCTTGCCGTGGATGAGTGGCTTTTTATCATCACGCTTGGCCAGCAGGTTGCCTGTATTGACCGGCTCAGCGGGCAGATACGCTGGCTGACCCAGCTCCGTGCCTGGGAAAATGTGGATTCACAGAAAGGGACGGTGACGTGGACAGGGCCGGTTCTTGCCGGGGGCAAGCTGGTTGTCGTGAGTTCCCTTCCTGAGAACGGGATTGCCACGCTTGATCCCTCGACCGGAAAAATTCTTTCCATCGGGCCGCTGAGCAGCCCCGTTCCGGTGCAGCCGATCGTTGTGGATGGCCGGCTGCTCCTGCTTGATGATGCCGGGAATCTGTCTGCATATGGCTGATCATTCCTCCCGCTCCGGCCGTTCGTCCGGAAGCCGCAAGCGGACGCCGATGCGTCCGGTTGCGCCGTTGCCTGCCTCTGATCTGCCGACCGTGGTGATTGCCGGTCGTCCGAATGTCGGAAAATCCACGCTGTTCAACCGCCTTGTCGGGCGCAGGCAGGCGATTGTTGCTGACACGCCTGGCGTGACGCGTGATCGCAAGGAAGGGCAGGCGGTTCTGTTTGGCCGTGCGGTGCGTGTGATCGATACGGCGGGTCTGGAAGAGGCCGCGCCTGACACGCTGTACGGCAGGATGCGCGTATCTTCGGAACATGCCGTGACGGCTGCGGATCTTGTGCTGTTCTGCATTGATGCGCGCGCGGGGATCACACCGGTTGACGCGCATTTCGCGGCTTGGCTGCGGCGTCAGAATCGTCCTGTCATGCTTGTGGCTAACAAGACTGAGGGCCGCGAGGGTGCTGCTGCGGCCATGGAGGCCTTCTCGCTCGGGCTTGGTACGCCGGTTGCGATTTCCGCCGAGCATGGCGAGGGTCTGTCGGATCTGATGAGCGAGATCCTTGATCGTCTGCCGCCCGAGCCGGAGAGCCCGGCTGCGGAGGATGAGGAGGAATTTTTTGTATCCGAGGAGGCTATGGAAGAGGGGCAGGAGGTTGTTCTGCCTCCGCGTCCTCCGGGGCCTCTGCGGATTGCGATCGTCGGTCGTCCGAATGCCGGGAAATCGACGCTGATGAACTGCCTTCTGGGCGAAGAGCGTATGATCACCGGCCCGGAACCCGGTCTGACCAGAGATTCCATTGCGGTGCGTCTGCATGACGAGCACGGTGAGATTGAGGTTGTCGATACGGCGGGTCTGAGGAAAAAGGCGCGCATTGCCGAGCATCTGGAGAAAATGTCCGTTTCCGCGTCGATTGAGGCGCTGAAAATGGCTGAGGTGGCCATTCTCGTTATCGACGCGACTCTGGGTGTGCATGAGCAGGATCTGCAGATTGCGCGGCTGATCGAGAGAGAGGGGCGGGCCTGTATCCTGGCGCTCAATAAATGGGACGCTGTTGAGGACCGGACGAAGACGCGGCAGGAAATTGCGGATCGTATCGAAATTTCTCTGGCCCAGATGCGTGGCATTCCGGTAGTGGCGTTTTCGGCCCGGACCGGGGCCGGAGTGCACAAGCTGCTGCCTGCGGTACGGTTTGCCTCAGAAGTCTGGAACGCGCGTGTGCCGACAGGCGAGCTGAACCGCTGGTTCAGTGAGGCTCTGGAGCGTCATGCGCCGCCGCTGGTGAACGGACGTCGCCTGAAGCTGCGTTATGTCACGCAGGTCAAGAGCCGTCCGCCGACTTTCGTGCTGTTCGGAACGCGCGCCGAGCTCCTGCCGGATGATTACCGGCGGTATCTGGTCAACGGATTGCGGGAAACATTCAGCCTGCCGGGAACACCGATCAGGCTGCAGATGAGGGGTACGAAAAACCCCTATGCCGACAAGGACTGATCAGGGGAAGGCGGCGTTTCAGTCCGCCGCCTCTTCTGTCATCATCGAGTTGATCTGCCCCGACTGATCCGTAACGATGATATCCACCGGACGATTCAGCAGCGCTGATGTTTCCAGCGAGGCTGGGGGAAGGTCGGAGGCATCTGCGATTACGGCATCGGCATCGCGATGGGCTTTGGCGAACAGGCTTGCGGGCGCGCTGGCCGGCAGCGTCACGGCGTAGGGGTGTTTCCCGGCCAGAGTGCGGGCGTCTTCCTCTTCCTTGCTGGAGCTGACGGGAATTCCGACCAGGATACGCTGATCAGCTTTCATTGCATCCCGTGCGTCCTGTCTGTCATCTGCCATCAGGATGACACGGTGACGCATGCCTTCTTTACGGATGATATCCGTGACAGAGGCAGGGGGCACGTCGTTGAGCGACAGCATGACAAGCGAGCGTGCCATACGTGCGTTCTTCAGTGCGTCCCGCAGGGGCATGTTGTCGGGACCGGCAATGACAGAGCCGTCCTTTGCTGCCGAGAGCTCAAGCCGGACCATATCGGGATGCGGATTCTGCGGGGTATCACCGGACATACACAGGAGCAGCCCGTGATGAATACGCCTGAGCACCGTATCTGAATGGATATCCTTCCAGATTACGGCTCCGGTGGTCACGCCGAGGATGGTGAGGATAACCGCGCATTTTCCGGCCTGCCGACGGAAGAAACCGGGCTGAAGCGGAGGTTTGCCGCCCGTGGAAGACTTTTCATCGTTACCGGACATTCTCAGATAGTCTCCCCTGCGCCCCGGATCTGTCCGGCCATCTCGGAAGCGCGTTCAAGATCAACCGACAGGACCCGGCTTACGCCACGTTCCTGCATTGTTACTCCGTAAAGACGATTCATATGAGCCATAGTGAGCTGATGGTGGGTCACCACAAGAAAACGGGTACCGGCTTCTGCCGCCATATCCCCGAGGAGTGCACAGAAACGCCCAACATTCGCGTCGTCCAGCGGTGCATCCACCTCGTCCAGTACGCAGACCGGGGCCGGATTGCAACGAAAAACAGCGAAAATAAGCGATAAAGCAGTCAGCGCCTGCTCTCCGCCCGACAGAAGTGACAGGGTTGCAAGCTTTTTTCCGGGCGGCTGGGCATAGATTTCCAGACCCGCCTGGAGCGGATCATCGCTGCCGACCATTCCCAGATGTGCCCGTCCGCCGCCGAACATTCTTGAGAAAAGTGTCTGGAAATGGTGATCAACCTGCGTAAAGACCGCCATGAGTCTCTCACGCCCCTCCTTGTTCAGGGAGGTGATGGAGCCGCGCAGGCGTGTAATGGCCTCCTCAAGCTCCGCATGCTCGCGGCGGATCATATCGATCCGGGTTTCCGCTTCCGTGACTTCCAAATCGGCACGGAGATTGACCGGACCCAGTTCGTCGCGCTCCCGGACCAGCCGGGCGATCTTGCGCCGCAAACTGCTTTCGGCTGAGTCCGACAGGTCCGTTACGGCGACACGGGGAGGTTCGGGGGTTTCGGCAAGAAGCTGATCAAGAATGGCGCGGGCCTGCTCACTTCGGCCTTCCGCGCGGACCAGAGCCTCCCGGGCTTCGGCAAGAGCGGCTTCCGTGCTGCGCCGGGCGTTCTGCGCGTCTGTGACGGCTTTTTCGGCTGCGTCCCGCTCCTGATCGGCCGTGCTGAACAGCGCCTCTGCCTCAGCCAGCTCGGTCATTCCGGTTTCCCTGCGCCTGCGGGCGGCTTCGGGCTCGGAGGAAACGGCGCTGTATTCTGTGGTGACAGCATCAAGCCGGGTGCTTGCATCCGTAAAGCCCTGTTCAGCGGCCTGCATGCGCGGATGCCACTCGGCCTGAGAGGCCAGAAGGGCATCGGTTCTCTGCTCAAGCGCGGTTTTTTCCGCGCTGAGGGCCGCGCGTTCCTCACGCAGGAGATCGACCGTGAGGGCCAGTTCCTCGCTGTCGGCTCTCATCTGCGCGGTCTGCTGCAGCACCTCATCCGGCAGGACGGCGGCAGCGGCCCGTGCCTGTGCGGTTTCGAGCGCGGTCTGGGCTTCATTGAGATCGGTGACGGCAGACTCGCGGCGGGATTCCAGCGCGCTGATCTGTGTTGTCAGCTCCATGATCCGGTTGTGCAGACGGGTGGCCTGCTCTTCTGCAGACCGGAGGTCGGAGCCGGTTTTTTCCGCTTCACGTGCAGACCGGGTGACAGCTTCCGCAGCCGTTCTGACCTGCTGTTCTGCCTGTTCGAGGGTGCGGGCAGCCGAGGCCTGATCCGCCGTCGCGACAAGGGCAGCCTCGGCATCTGCGATGGCGGCCTGTGTCTGCGTGGCTTCCTCATCAAGGCGTGCCCGGTCGGGGAGAAGCGTAGCCAGCCGCGTCTGTGCCGCGTCGTGACGGGAGCGAGCCTCCTGCAGCACCTGGCGGGCCTTATCGAGCGTCTGTTCAGCGATCTTACGCTGCTCACGCGCAGCGATGGCAGCAGTCGCAGCCGTGTGCTCACGGGCCTGGGCAGCTTCGAAACGTGTTTTCAGCTCACCAGGCTCAGGGATGGCCTTGGCTGCGGTTTCGGCGGCTTTCAGCGCTTCCCGTGCGGCTGTCAGGCTGAGGGCTGCACGCGCGTATTGCGGCTGAACGGTATCGAGGCGTGCCTGTGCGGCTGCATGACGCCGGGAGATATCGGCCTCCCGGACGCGAAGCCGGGAGAGCGTGCTTTCAGCCTCGGTTCGTGCAGTGCGTGTGCTGCGGACGGATTCTGCGGCCTGCTCCGCCTTCTGCCCTGAATTTTTTGCGGTTTCTGCAGCTGTGTCCAGTTCGGTGCGGAAGGCCGCAAGCTGCTCCTCCGCCTCGCGCAGTGCACGTTTTCTTGCGAGACGCAGGGCGGTGGGATCTGGCTGTCCGGCAAGAATATGCCAGCCATCCCAGCGCCAGAGCGCGCCGTCGCGTGAGACAAGACACTGCCCGGGCAGCAGGCGCACCCGGAGAGCCTCACCGGCTGCATCATCCTCCACCAGCCCGGCTGCATTCAGGGCGGCGTTGAGGACGGGCGGGTGTGTGATCAGTGATGCAAGCGCGATCGCACCTTCGGGAAGCGATCCGGCAGGGCAGCCTTCTCTCCATGATCGTGGGGACCGAGGATCAGTCGTGCTGTCGCTGCCGGAGAGTCCTTCTCCCAGGGCTGCAGCAAGAGGAATTTCCAGGCCGTCCGGAATCGTCAGCGTATCGGAGACGGGGGCTGTGCTGTCCTCATCGTCTCCGGCCTGAGCAAGCCCTTCGATTCTGGCTGTGACGCGGGCGATTTCCGCCTGCAGCGCCGTGCGGGCGGCGGAGGCGGCTTCACTTTCGGCCATTCGGGCAGCGAGTGCAGTCTCGGCGGCCTCAAGCGCGGCAACAGCCGCTTCTGTCGCTGCTTCCTGCTCCTTACGGGCGGTTACGGCCGCAGAGAGGTCTTCGTCAGGGACGGCCTCCTTCCGTGCGGCGGCGAGATCCCGTTCGAGTGTGGCGGATTCCTGACCGGCTCGCACCAGCGCTGATCCGGCCGCCTTTACGGCGTCTTCTTTCGCGGCGCGAAGACTGTCGGCTTCCTGAAGCCGCCCCCGCAGATCGACGAGTTCGGCTGTTGCCGCAACTTTTTCAGCTTCTGCGGCTTCTGCAGCCTCTGTTGCACCGGCGCGGCCGGAAGCGGCCTGCTGCAGTGCCTCCTCCAGTCTGCTGAGATGATCTTCGGGAACCAGATCGCGCTCGGCCTGAACGCATCTCTGCTGCACGGCTTCTCTGTCACGGGAGAGAGTGCCGTGGCGCTGGCGGGCGGTCTGCAGGGCCGTCTGCAATTCACGATGACGTGCCGATACAGCTTCCAGATCGCTGCGGGCGACGGACAGGGCAAGACGGGCTTCTGAATGCTGGCGGTCTGCTTCCGCGGCGGCGCTGCGGGCCTGTTCAAGCGTCTGCTGCAGCCGTGCGACGTCCTGACGCGCCTGGTGCAATGTTTCTTCGGAAGGCAGTGCCTCACGTCGCTGAGTGAGATCTGCGTCCAGCTCCGCCAGGGAGGCGGACAGCCGTGCGTGGCGGCTCTGTGCGGTCTGAAGTTCTGCCTCTGCCTGCTCCTGACGAAGTCTGGCAGTCCGGGCTTCGGTCGTAAGCCGCTCCAGACTTTCATTGAGCGTCTTCAGTTCCCCGGTAGCGTCAGCCAGTTTCCGCTCATTTTCCGCCTGTCGCTCTGGCAGTGTTGTGAGCTTTTCCGCAACGTCCTTCTGCTCGGCCTCTATACGCGTGAGAGCGGTGCGGGCGTCTTCCAGACGGGCAGCCGCATCATCACGATCCCTGCGATTCTGTTCGAGGCGCAGGGAGACAGCCTCTGCTGCTTTAGCCGCGCGCGCTTCTTCCTGAGCAACGGTTTCCGCCGCGATACGGCGGCGTTCGAGCATGGTCCGGGCTTCGTCCGCACGGGCACGCAGGGCCGGGAGGGATTTCGTGGCCTCGAATTCGCTGATGACGGCTGTTTCGGCTTTTTCTTCCGCATCAGTCAGATGAGAGCGGGCCTGTGTCGCGATTTCGATGGTTTTTGCGACGGCAGCCCGGGCGCGGGCGTGGAGCAGGGCCAGAAGCAGATTTTCCGATTCGCGCAGACCGGATGAAAGTTCCCGATACTGTGCGGCCTGACCGGACTGTTCCGTCAGCTCCTCAAGCCGTGCTTCCAGCTGGGTCCGCAGGTCTTCGGCACGGGTGAGATTGGTTTCCGTCGCGCGCAGGCGCAGTTCGGCCTCATGACGTCTGGCGTGCAGACCGGTGATGCCCGCAGCTTCCTCCAGAATCGAACGGCGCTCTTCGGGGCGTGCGCCCACCAGGGCTGCGACACGGCCCTGGCTGACCATGCCGGAGGACCGTGCGCCGGAGGACAGATCGGCAAACAGGGTCTGCACGTCACGTCCGCGAACGGCCCTGCCGTTCAGACGATAATCGCTTCCGGAACCGCGTTCGGCACGGCGGGTGATTTCCAGTTCATCGGCTTCGGCAAATGCGCCCGGGCCGAGACCGCGCGCTTCCCTGAGGGAGAGTGTGACCTCTGCCAGATTACGGGCAGGGCGGCTGACCGTTCCTGCGAAAATCAGGTCGTCCATTTCTCCGCCGCGCAGGGAGCGGGCGTTGCTCTCGCCCATGGCCCAGCGCAGAGCTTCCACGACATTCGACTTGCCACAGCCGTTCGGCCCGACGATGCCCGTCAGGCCCGGAAGAATATCGACGTTGACCGGATCGGCAAAGCTCTTGAAGCCCGCGATGCGGAGACTGACGAAATGTGCGGTCATACCGGAAAAAAGAATACGGCCGGTCAGCCTGCGGCGGCTTCGTTCACCTTTTTCTCGAAGCTCGCAAAGGTCAGTTCTCCGTCGCGATAGACTGTGTTGTTAAAGCGGAAAGTCGGGGTTCCCGTGATGTTGTAGTCCTTCTCCGCCTTTTCCATTGTGCTGGTGATGGCGTCACGAAGGGCAATGTTGTTCACGGCACGGTCGAACTGATCGGCGGACATACCGGCGAGGGCGGCAAGCTGGCGGATCTGCTCCTGATGATTGACGTTTTCCGCGAAAGCCCAGCGATCCTGAGTTGCGAGCAGGGAGGAGATGAACGGCTCGTACCGGTCTTCCGGCAGGCTGCGTGCGACCTGGGCGGCCATCAGAGCGATCTGGTCAAGCGGGAAATCACAGAAAACATAGCGGATACGGCCTGTATCGATCAGCTTTTCCTTGATCTCTCCGAATGTCTCATTCGCGAAGCGCGCGCAGTGCGTGCAGGTCAGGGAAAACCATTCCTCGACTGTCACTTTTGCGCCGGGATTGCCCAGGGCGCGCAGCGGAACACCCTGTCCGGTACCGGCAGCCATGCTTCTTGCAGGCAGAAAGGGCAGGGCAGCGGCAGGAAGAACAGCAGACAGCAGGACGCGGCGGGAAAGCGACATAGGGAACCGAACTCCGTCATATCTCGGCAACAGTGGCCAAGACATGACCTCCGGGGAAGTGAGGCGTCAAGGGCAAACGGGAACAGAGGCAGATATATAAAAACCGCCCCCGGAAAACCGGAGGCGGTTCTTACAGACATAATCCGGCCTGAACTGGCCGGCTTCAGTCAGACAGAGCGGAAGGGCATGCTGGCAATGATGCTGCCGATGAGGGCACCTACGGTGTGGGCTGCTGCAATGGCACCGAGGAGTAGCAGTCCACCGCCGATGACTTCACTGGTTTCGTCGGAAGACTGCTTACGAATCCGCGTATTCTTTAATAAAAAATTTGGGATTTATATACCTGTGTGACCCAATCGGTAAAAAGTTACATATCCCATTGATATACAATAAATAAACCAGAGTTTGTGTGTTAGGTTTTGTTGACAAAAGACGGTAGCCACAATTTTACGGCTGCGAGGTTAAGAAAGGCGAGAAACGATTTTCTTGTCTTGTCATAGCGTGTGGCGATACGTCGGAACTGCTTCAGCCTGTTGAACATCCGCTCGATACGATTGCGA
>NZ_JAJJND010000029.1 GCF_029759835.1 Acetobacter sp. AN02 | reverse complement strand
TCAAGGCGGCAGCATGACAACAACCGGCTATAGCTTATCAGGCCCGAAAAACTGTCCGAACAGACGGGGCCACCTCTCACAATAAAAAAACCTGCCGGATCACTCCGGCAGGCTCTTTATTCCTCAAGGCATTATTTCAGAATTTACGTCTTATGCAGCTCTTACAGGCGTGAGAGTTACAGTCGGAGCTGCCTCAGCCGGCTTGCCGATCGGGAGAACCGGACGACCGAACTGTTCTTCCAGAACTTCCGCCATTGCGAGGTAGAGAGCAGAAGCGCCACACAGAAGACCCTCATATCCCGCAATCCGTGTGACCAGCACTTCCCCTGTAGCCTCTCCGACGACCAGCAGTGCGAAAAGAACGATCAGGCTGCCGAACACGAATTTGAAAACCGCATTCCCTTTCAGCGTGCCGATGAACATGAAGGCGGTGAAGACTCCCCATATACCCAGGAACACAGCCATTGCGACCGGAGAGGCCGGTGCCACCAGGCCAAATTTGGGCAGGAAGATCAGCATGCACAGGGCTATCCAGAAAGCGCCGAAGGATGTGAATGCCGTCAGGCCAAACGTATTGCCTTTCGGATATTCAAGCACCCCGGCAATCATCTGGGCGGAGCCGCCGAAAATCAGTCCCATCGCAAGGACTGACGAATTCAGTGGCAGGAAACCGGCGTTACACACATTCAGGAGGATGGTTGTCATCCCGAACCCGGCAAGACCGAGCGGGGCGGGGTTAGCGAAGCCGGTCGTCATCTCTGATGCTCCGTGATGGGACTGTGCGATTCAGTCCTGTTATTGTTGAATATCTTATATTCATATTTTCTCTTAACTGCCTACTGCAGCTTTCCGATTCGAAAGCACTGAAACATTCACAAATCTGTGTCTCATGGCAGACCATACTCCACAAGCCCGGTAACAGCACAACTCGCCTGACCCGCGACATCCCTGCGGGACGCACGGCCTGAGCGCCGGCTCCGCAGCCTTGCCCATTCCATGTACAAACACTTCCTTTCCGGTGAATTGCGAACCTAGCCTCCTTTACTGGTGACAGAATCACCCGCCGCCGTCATGTTCCGCACATGAGTCAGCCTGCCTCCGGTCTGCCAGACCCCGCCGCCTATATCCGCCCTTCTGCAGAAGGGGCCAGCCCTGCGATGGCTCAGTGGTTTGCGCTGAAAGAGGAAGCTCCGGATCTGCTGCTGTTTTTCCGTATGGGTGATTTCTACGAGCTGTTTTTTGATGATGCACTGGCTGCCGCCTCCGCGCTCGACATCGCCCTGACCACACGCGGCCAGCAGGGTGGCGCACCGATCCCGATGTGCGGCGTTCCGGTCAGCACGGCACAGGCCTATCTCGCACGCCTGATCCGACGCGGCTTCCGCGTTGCCGTGGCAGAACAGACGGAAACACCCAGACCCGGTCAGAAAGGCCCGCTTTCCCGTGCGATCGTCCGCCTGATCACACCCGGAACCCTGACGGAAGACGAACTGCTCGAACCCGGTCGCGCCAGCCTGCTCTTTTCCGTCGTCCTGTCCCCCGAGGAGACACGCCGGGGACGACCTTCACGGACATCAGCGAAGTCCCTGGCCGGAGCCGCCTGGATCGATATCTCGACAGGCCAGTTCGAAACGGCACAGGTTACGACCGCAGCGCTTGGAGACCTTCTCGGACGCCTTGAGCCTGCCGAAATTCTGGCACCTGAAGGTATTCTCCCGCCGGAATGGGAAAGCCATCGGGCGCCGCTCCCCGCTTTGCCCGGAGCAGAAGTCGCAGGATCACGGCTTGCAGATATATTCGGCGTCAGCAGTCTGGATGCGTTCGGCACCTTTTCCGACACGGAGCTTCTCGCCGGTTTTGCGACCGTGGATTATATCCGCCGCTCCCAGGCCGGAACGCTGCCCAGGCTTGCCCATCCGGTTCCCCGGGAAGAAAGCGGTATTCTCGGACTTGATGCCGCGACGCGTGCGAGTCTGGATCTGCTCCGTGCCCGCGACGGCGGCAGCGACCACACATTATTCTCAGCAACGGACAGAACCGTCACTGCGCCGGGCGCACGGCTGCTGGCCCGATGGATATCGGCACCCCTGACCGACACTACCGCCATTTCGGAGCGCCAGGGGGGATGGATATGGCTTGCCGCTCAACCCTCCCTCATCGGAGCAATGAAAGAGGCATTACGGGGCGCACCGGATCTGGAGCGGGCGCTGGGCCGTCTGTCGGTCGGACGCGGACAGCCCCGTGACCTTGCCGCAGTCAGGGACGCACTGGCTGCTGCCAGAACAGTCGCAACTCTCCTCAGCGATGCAAATACAGCATCTCCTCTGCCCCCGGTGATCCCCGGGCTCTGCCATAAGCTGTCCGGCGGGGAGATCGTGCTTGAGGAACTGACCCGCGCCCTCGCTCCGGACCTGCCTGCCCGGGTGGAGGATGGCGGGTTCATCGTGGCGGGATTTGACGCAGATCTGGATGCACAGCGCAGTCTGAGGGACGATTCGCGACGCGTTGTGGCAGGACTGCAGACCTCCTATGCCGAGACCTATGGCGTTTCCAGCCTGAAAATCCGCCACCACGCACAGCTCGGATATGTAATGGAAGTCCCTGTCGCCGCGGGGACGAAACTGCGGAGCCGCGAGGATCTTTCCTTCCGCCAGGGAACCTCCTCGCTCGCACGCTTCGCAACCGAGGAGCTGTCCGAACTGGATCGCCGTATTTCCGGAGCAGCCGAGCGGGCGCTGATCCGGGAACAGCAGATTTTTACCCGGCTGGTAAAGCTGATTCTTGAAGAGCAGACACTCCCGGGAATCGCCCGGGCTCTGGCCCTGTGTGACGTCCTGCGTTCCTGCGCGGTGCTCGGAGCAGGCAGCGGCTGGTGTCGTCCTGATGTGGTTGAGCAGGAGGCTTTCTCTCTCACCGCCTGCCGTCATCCGGTGGTTGAGGCTGCCTTGCCGCGCGACAGCCGCTTCACGCCGAATGACTGTGCACTTCCCCCGGACTGCCGTGTGATGCTTCTGACCGGTCCGAACATGGCCGGAAAATCCACCTTTCTGCGGCAGAACGCGCTTGCGGTCATCCTCGCCCAGGCCGGGATGCCGGTTCCCGCCGAGGTCGCCCGTATCGGTGTGGTGGACCGGCTGTTTTCCCGCGTGGGAGCCGCGGATGACCTCGCGCGCGGACGTTCCACTTTCATGGTGGAGATGACGGAAACGGCGGCAATCCTGAACCAGGCCGGACCACGCTCTCTGGTCGTTGTCGATGAAATCGGACGCGGCACCGCAACGCTGGACGGGCTGGCCATTGCCTGGGCCGTTCTGGAGGCACTGCACTCTTCCATCCGCTGCCGTACGATCTTCGCCACCCATTTTCACGAACTGGCACAGCTCGCGGACACCCTGCCCCGCCTGTCCCCGCACACCATGGCCGTGCGTGAATGGAAGGGACAGATCGTGTTCCGGCATGAAGTCATTCCCGGCTCAGCACACAGAAGCTGGGGAGTACACGTGGCAAGGCTGGCAGGTGTTCCCCTGCCGGTTGTCGAGCGCGCCGGACGCCTGCTGCGGGAGCTGGAACGCGAGAATGCACGGACACAGGCTCCCCTGCCATTATTTGACACGATGGCAGAAGCCTCGTCCTCTGCTACGGTTTCCGAAGGCATGTCAGAGCTGGAAAACAGGATCGCACAACTCGATCCCGACAGCTGCACCCCGCGTGAGGCACTGGAGATTCTCTACGATCTCCGCAAGGCCGCGCTTGAAGCCCGACAAAATTAGTCCGAAAATAACCTTAATCGTTTTTATTAAACCGTCTTACTCATTATAGTCCCCGGTTCCGCCCTCTCCCCCTTGAGCCCGCCCGTCCCCATGAATGCACCTCTCGCCATCGCTTCCGCCTCCGGAAACGCCCTCAGGACCGGACATCGCGGGTGTCTCCCCCTGACGCCGGAAAGTCTTGCGGCCGAACTTTCAGAAAGCCTGAGTGAGGCTGAAGCTTCTCCGGAATTCAGCCGGGAGGATGCCGTCGCCATTTTCCGCCGGTATCTCGGACGTTACCAGACCTGCGTGCGCGAGCAGTTCGAGGCGCGGGAGATCCGCGGGGCTGCGGCTGCCAAGCGCCTTGCGGCTTTCGCGGACGTGATCATCCGCACACTGGCCGCCTTCGCCCGCCAGACAACCGATACGGACGACCGGGCGCTGCACGGTCTTACGATTGCCGCAACAGGCGGCTACGGGCGGGGTCTGCTGGCGCCGTTCAGCGATATCGACCTGCTGTTCCTCACTCCGGAGGAGCCGGCTCCCGCCGTTCTCTCACTCGTGGAATACATGCTGTATTTCCTGTGGGACCTGGGTCTGAAAGTCGGTCATGCAACCCGTTCCATCAGCCAGTGCCTTGAGGAATCCGCAAAGGATACCACCGTCCGCACGGCTCTGCTGGATGCACGTCTGCTCTCGGGCGATCAGAGCCTGTTCGCGATGTTTGAGGCCCGCTTCATCATAAGCTGCGTGGAAGCCGGGGCCGTATCCTTTGTCATGGCCAAGCGGGCGGAACGCCAGACCCGTCACCGGCGCTTCGGAGACAGCCCCTACCTGGTCGAGCCCAACATCAAGGAAGGACGCGGCGGACTGCGGGACATGCAGACGCTGTACTGGATGTGCCGCTATACATTCGGAACCCGCCACGTGGCCGATCTGCTCGTGCCGGAATTTTCCCGGCTCGGTCTGCTGACGGATCAGGAAGCAGCACGGGCGCGCAGATCCTGGGACTTCCTGTGGACGGTACGGATGCATCTGCACTACGTCGCGGGCAGGGCCGAAGATCGCCTGACCTTTGACATGCAGCCCGTCGTCGGCGGGCGTATGGGCTATACACGCCACGGACGCCAGGACGGTGTCGAACGCTTCATGCGTCACTACTTCCTGACCGCTCGTGAAGTCATGCGCCTGACTCATGTTCTGGAACCGACCGTCCTGCGTGAGGCCCGCGGACCGGCCGCCGCTTCCGTCCGTGCGGATGACGCGATGCGTGACGCCGGATTCACGCTTCTCGACGGGCAGATTCTGCCGGAACGCGGTATTTCGTTCGATCTCGAACCAGTCCGCATGTTCCGGATGCTCGAACTCTCGCGCGAACGTCATATCCCGACTCATCCTCTGGCACGGCAGCAGCTTATCCGCTGGGAGCGCCGCGCCGCTGCCCTGCGCGACGATCCTGAAACCGCCCGTATCTTTCTCGATCTGCTGTGCGGAGACCCGCCGGAACGTCCGCGCCGGGGCGCGGGACGCATTCCGGCAGCCCAGGAAGAGGCCGATAACGGAACCGATACGCGCCAGCCCCATGGTCCCGCGCACTGGCTGCATGTCCTTAACGAAACCGGTCTGCTGGGAGCGCTGATCCCCGACTGGTCCCGTGTTGTCGGACAGATGCAGTTCGATACGTACCATATCTTCACCGTGGATGAGCATACGATCGAGGCCATCCGTATCCTGAGCTGCGTCGAAAACGGGAAAATGGCCGATGAGATCCCGATCGCCTACGAACTGGCGAAAGGTCTCCGCTCCCGCCGTGTGCTCTATATGGCCGTGCTGCTGCACGACATTGCCAAGGGTCGCGGCGGAGACCACTCCGAGCTCGGCTCCCAGATCGCTCTGGAGCTCTGCCCCCGCCTCGGCCTCTCTCCGGAAGAGACAGAGACCGTTTCCTGGCTCGTGCTGCAGCATCTTCTCCTGAGCTACACCGCCTTCCAGCGCGATATCGACGATCCCAAGACCATTCTCGACGTAGCCGATGTCGTGCAGTCCCCGGAACGTCTGCGCCTGCTGCTGCTGCTGACCATCGTGGATATGCGGGCAGTCAGCCCCCGGGTGTGGAACGCATGGAAAGCCACGCTCCTGCGGGAACTCTATACCCGCGTGGCCGAAGTGCTCGAAGGTGGTCTTGCCACGACAGAGCGCGACGTCCGCGTCAGTCACAGCAAGGATATCCTGCGGGAAATCCTGGAAGATGAAGGCGCTGATCCGGAGTCGATCCGCCACTTTCTGGATCTCGGCTATGCCAGCTACTGGCTGTCCTTCGACCAGGACACGCAGCTGCGCCACGCACGCATCATTCGCGATGCGGAAGCCCGTCAGGCCCCGCTGACAATCGAGACACAGCCGCTTCCCTCGCGCGGCGTGACCGAAGTCACGATCTATACGGCCGATCATCCCGGCCTGTTCGCCAGAATCGCCGGTGCGATGTCCCTTGCCGGGGCCACGATCGTAGATGCCCGGATTCACACGCTCTCCAACGGCATGGCTCTGGACACTTTGTGGATTCAGGACGCCTCCGGCACGGCTTTTGACGAACCGCACCGCCTGGCACGTCTGGCATCCCAGGCCGAACGCGCCGTACGCGGCAATCTCGATATCGTGGAAGAAATCTCCCGCCTGTCCCCCGGCCGACTGTCCTCCCGCACGCGGGCCATTCTCGTCCCTCCGCGTGTCGTGATCGATAACCGCGCCTCTTCCACCTGCACGGTGATCGAAATCAACAGCCGTGACCGGCCCGGTCTGCTCTATGATGTGACGCGCTCGCTGAATGAGCTCAAGCTCCAGATCGCCTCCGCGCATATCACGACCTACGGCGTCCGGGCTGTGGATGTTTTCTATGTGAAGGACATGTTCGGTCTGAAAATTACGGACGAGCGCAGACTGAAGGAAATTACCGCGCGGCTGAAAGAAAGGCTCGATACGATCGAGGCCCGGTACAGCACTAAAATATCCGCATAACACTCTGTTTTTATGAATTTTCTTTCCGGGAAGAAAAAACGCGCTTTTTCCCGGAGAGTCCTATTGACCATATCGGCCTTAATCAGTAGAAAGCCCAACGCCAGCCGGGATAACCGGTTGCCTCTGAGCCCAGATGGCGGAATTGGTAGACGCGCAGGTTTCAGGTACCTGTGGCCGCAAGGTCGTGGAAGTTCGAGTCTTCTTCTGGGCACCATTCTCCCGATAGATACGATGTGACTGGTCTTTCCCCTTCGGGGATCGGTTCCATCTCATCCGCTCCCCCCGCACAGAATCAGTACTGCTGCTTATGATCCTCACACGCCGCAATGCTTTAATCTCCGGATCAGTCGCTGCCATCGGAGGGACGCTGATGTCAGGCTGTGCGGTCTCTCCGCGCTCACCCTCCCCTCTGATCTTCGCCCACCGCGGCGCGTCCGCGCTCCGTCCCGAGCATACGATGGCCGCCTACGCAAAAGCTGTTGAGGATGGTGCTGATTACATAGAACCGGATCTGGTGCCGACAAAGGACGGCGTCCTGATCGCCCGGCACGAGCCCAATATCACAGCCACAACCGACGTATCGCAGCGCCCCGAATTTGCATCCCGCAAACGAACAGCCCTGATCGATGGCCGTACGGAAAGCGGATGGTTCACCACCGATTTTACTCTGGCCGAAATCCGGACACTGCGCGCCAGGGAACGACTTCCCGCACTGCGCCCTCAGAATACGCAATATGACGGGCAGTTCTGCATCCCGACATTTGAGAAAGTGATTGAATTTGCCGCGGCGGAAGCTTCAGCCCGAGGGCGGCAGATCGGACTGATTCCCGAAATCAAGCACTCCACCTATTTCCGCACTCTGGGTTTTGACCCTGAAGCACTTTTTCTGCAGACCATCAGCGCACACGGCGCCGCTTGAACTCCAGTCCTTTGAGACCGGCACACTCCGAATCCTGCGGAACAGAGTTCTTCAGATCAATCCCCGTGCGCGCATGATGATGCTGACGGACGCACCGGACATGCCCGTTCCCGATCTTGCGGCACGCGGCCTGCGCACGACCTATGCTGACCTTATGACACCGGAAGGTCTCGCACGGATCAGAGAATTTGCGGATGTTATCGGCCCGTCGAACAGCACGATCATTCCACGGGATGCCTCGGGCAACTGGCTTTCTCCCTCCTCCCTGATTACAGATGCTCACCGGGCGGGGCCGCTCGTCCATTCCTATACGGCACGGCCGGAGAATTATTTCCTGCCCCGTCATCTGCGGAGCAGCAGCAATCCCGCAGAACGAAATCCCGAAGGCATGGCCGAAGAACTCCGTCGGTATCTTTCAATGGGTCTGGACGGATTCTTCACGGATGATCCGGCAGCCGGCAGGCACGCCCTGCTCTGAGGCAGACCTCCGGTTTGTGCAGGTCTCCCCGTTTCTGGTCTGAACCGGCCGGATCAGCTAGGAAGCAGCATCAGTCTGAACCGGAGAACCGTTCCATGCCCCGCTTTCCTGTCCTGACCGGCCTGCTGTGCCTCCTTCTGCCTGCAGCGGCGGAAGCCGCATCTGCGGCAAAGAAGGCCGCTCCTGCACCGCTGCCGGACATTCACGCAACGGCAAAACAGCTCACCGGCACGTGGTCCTCAATGGGGCTTGCCCCCAGCACTATCACGACGGCTGCAGATGTGACGGATAAAGGCCCCGTCACAATTCGTCTTGCTCCCTTCCTGCAGAAAGAACGCAAGCCGTCTTACGAGCTGCAATACAGCAAGGGAAACACCTGGTCCGTGTCGGACAAGGACGTGACTATCAGCTTCACGCTCGTGACGGAAAACTCGGCAGACCTCAAACTGTCCGGACAGAAACCCGGACAGAACATAGATATGCCGCTTTCCCGCGCGGACTGAACCGCCCTACTCCGGCATCATCGCCTTTACACCGGCCAGAAGAGCATCGCTGCTGAACGGCTTGCCAAGCACTCTGGCCCCTTCGGGTAAAGCCGCCCTGTCCGCAAATCCCGTCACGAACAGGATGCTCATCTCCTGACGGATCTCGCTGATGCGCCTCGCACATTCATCTCCGTTCATGCCAGGCATCAGCAGATCCATCACGACGCAGCGAATTTCGGGTCTCTGCTGCACAAGCAGGAGTGCATCCTGACCATTCTCACAGCGCAGGACGGTAAATCCGGCCCGACGCAGAAAACCCTCCGTCACGATGCCCACCCCTGGATCATCATCAACGACCAGAATCGTCTGTCCCTTCACCACGAACGGATCACCCCGATCGGCTGTTTCCGGCCTGGCTGCTGCCGGAATCTCCGCCGCAGGCAGCCACAGAGTGATGCTGGTCCCCTCACCCGGAGCACTCACAACCCGGACGTCGCCGCCATTTCGCCGGACAAAGCCATAGATCATCGGAAGACCCAGGCCGCTGCCGCCCCCGAGATGTTTCGTGGTGAAAAAAGGCTCGAATATACGGCTCTGAAGTTCGGGCGACATGCCGATTCCGCCATCCGTGACGGAGATAACCACATAATCCCCCGCCTGAAGACCTCCCTCCCGGTCATTCTCCGCCACATGCTCGAAACCGGTCGAAATCCTGATCTCTCCTCCCTGCGGAAGCGCATCACGCGCATTCAGACAGAGATTGACAAGCGCCAGCTCAAGCTGCCCCGCATCCGTGGAAGCTGCAGGCAGTTCTTCCGGAAAAGGCATCAGCGTGACAGGGGTCTCGCTGCGGGTACCATGACCGTTAACGGTCTGATTTAAAAGCCCCTGCAACTGTTTCAGCAGATCCGGAATCGCAACCGGCGTCCTCACCACATCACCAGGCCGACTAAAATCGAGCAGCCTGCGGGTCAGTTGTGCACCCTTTCGTGCTGCAGAGACCGCATTCCCCATCAGCCTCTGCGCGGGGGCATTTTCCTGCGGCAGCAGATCCGGAAGAAGCTCCAGAGACCCAAGTATGGCCGTCAGCAGATTATTGAAATCATGCGCAATACCACCCGCAAGCGTCCCGACAGCCTGCATCTTGTCCACATGCCGCAGACGCAGCGCCATCTCCATCAGGTCGCTCATATCCTGATGAATAAGAATCGACAGACCGGTCTGCTGCTCTCCCTCGCCCGGCAGGCGCGTCCGCGTCAGGCGATGCCAGCGCTCACGCCCCGTCTCGTCCGTAAAATGATCGATACGGGATGATTTCCCCTCAGACCGGAACTCCTCCTCAGCAGCCCGGGCGGCATTTTTCCTGCTCTCGGGCAGAAGCTCCTCCTCGGTGCGACCGATACAGAAGGCCTCAGCCTGGCCCACAACCTCCGCAGCCCGCGCGTTCAGACGCATAAAGCGCCCCTCCGCATCGCAGAACGTCAGACCGACAGGAAGATGATCAAAGGCTCCCCGCAGGAGCATCCGCTCCGTCCTGAGTTCCTGACGGGTCCGGAAGGCCGTGCTGGCCTCTCTCACCATGGCTCTCAGACTTTCCTGAATCCACGGCTTTGCCACATAGAAAGTGATTGCCCCTTTGTTCAGGGCTGAAATAACAGTCTCGAAATCCGCATAGCCCGTAAGAAGAATGGTGCCTGCATCGGAGATGCCCCGCGCCCGGGCGAGGAATTCATCACCCGGCATTCCTCGCATCCTCTGGTCGGAGATGATCACGGCCACGTCGCCGCGGCGCTGTAAAAGCCCGAGCGCCTGCTCCGCAGATGTTTCGGACAGAACCTCGTAATCCTCCTCCAGCGTATCCGACAGCGCCCGCAGGATTTCCGGTTCATCATCCACGATCAGGACCACAGGCCGTTGCAGGAGCGGGATTGCTGCGCTTCCATCACACACAGGACACGTCCTTCATCTCTGTCGCCACGGGCTGAGCCTCCGCAGGAACCCGCACCACAAACCGCGCTCCTCCGCCCGGAGCCTCATCCACCCGTATCGTGCCGTGATGCGCCTGCACAATTCCATAGGCCGTCGCGAGTCCCAGCCCTGTTCCGGTTCCGACGGGTTTGGTCGTAAAGAACGGTTCAAAAATACGCTCCCGCAGACCGGCAGGCACACCCGGTCCGTTATCCGTCACCTCAATCACATAGCTCTGTTCCCGGTCGTGTCCGACCTCAAGACGGGTGGCGACCACGATCCGGCCGGCAGAAACCCCGGGAACACCACCCGCAAGCAGGGCATCGGCAGCATTGCTGATGATATTCATCACCACCTGATGGATCAGACCCGCCTGACAGTGCAGTTCCCACGGCGCCTGAAAATCACAGACCACCTCAATTCCCAGCTCCAGCTTCGGCCCCAGCAGGGACAGGACCGTGCAGATGGCTTCCGGAATATCCACAACGGTAAAGTGTCCCTCATCCAGGCGGGAAAACCGGCGCAGACTGGTCACAAGATCACGCATTCTGGCCAGGCCGGTGCTGCACGACTTCATTCTGTCCGAGGCCTTCTCAAGCGCCTTGCCGACGCGCCCGGTGTTTCCCTCTTCCAGCCCCTGCGCCGCCTGGGCCAGACAGCGGAGAACCGTCTCCTTATGCGACATGACAAATGCCAGAGGATTGTTGAACTCATGCGCGACACCGGCCACGAGTTCACCCAGAGACGCCATCTTGGCAGACTGGACCAGCCGTGACTGAGCCTCGATCAGCTGCCGGTTGGCCGCAGCCAGTTCCGCATTCGCAGCCTCAAGCGCACCTGAAAGAGCTGCCTTGGCCCGCACCCCCTCGAGCGCCACCTCCTGTGCCACACGTTCGCTTTCGACCTGCCGCACCTGATCGAGAAACATTTTCCGCCGCAGCAGGGCGCGCACACGGCTGAGAAACAGCAGAGGATCGGCCTCGGCCGCCGTCAGATCATCAACTCCTGCGGCATAAAGCGCGGCAGATCGCATTCCGCGCATATCCTCCTGCCCGCCCACGGCCATCAGCCGCATGGAAGGACTGCCCAGCCGTCCCTCCTGACGCGCAATATCCAGCAGGCGGCATATCGCAAGCGCATCCGCGCCCGGCTCTGTCAGATCAGCGATCAGACAGTCCGTCTCCTCACCGGGCAGCGTCGGAATCGCCCCGGCCGTAATCTCCCGGACATCGTTCCCGTTTTCCCTTAAGATACTGATAAAGGCAGACCCGTTTTCCCGCTCATACAGACGTCCTCCCGGCCCCGTAAGCACGACGACAACCGGCCTGCGGAATGCGCCCGCAACAGATGTCTGGACCTCCGCCGTCTCCCGCAGCAGGGCACGGACACGAAAGACGAGCAGCGTCATGTCCGCCGATTTCAGCACCAGCGCATCGACGCCCGTCGCCAGCCCCTCATATTCCAGAGCCCTGTCCGCCGGATCGACCAGCAGCATGAAGGGCACGCCCCGCATGGCAAGACTAAATCTCAGCTGGGCAGCAAGCTGCACGCCATTGAGACCAGGCAGGCGATAATCCGCAAGAATCAGATCGGGAACCCGGACATCAAGCAGCGCCAGAGCACTTTCCGCACTTTCGGTCGTCTGGACCGTAAAGCCACATGCCGCAAGAGCACGGTCCAGCCCCATGGTCCGGGTCAGGTCCGAACCGACCAGCAGCAGACGTGACATGGCTCCCGTCAAGATATCCGCCTTTCCATACATATCGGTCCGCCCTGCACGCTGCAGGGCCCCGGGTCGACCATCCTAGCGCCGGAGCCTCCCCGTGATTTGTAGAATCTGCGTGAGGCCTCCGGTACCGCAGCTCCCGGTTTCCCTTTTCCTGCGGGGTATCCCGTCCGGCCATACAGTTTCCGGATACCAGGCTTTCTCTCAGAGAGTGGACAGAACGCCTCTATTCCGTGAAACATCACGCCCCCTTTCCGATCAGGCGTATCACTCCCATGTCCGGCTTCGCCAAAGCTGCCCCTGCTGCCACCTCCGACAGCGGACAGAGACATCTCCCGTTTCATGTCATCGCACTGCTCGGTCTTCTCACCGCAGTGGGACCGGTTGCGACGGATATGTATCTGCCTGCCTTTCCTCAGGTTGAACATGATCTGGGTCATGGCACGGGATCAGCACAGCTCACTCTGGCAGCATGGTTTGCCGGACTGGCCCTCGGGCAGTTCACAAGCGGCCCGCTCTCAGACCGCTTCGGACGGCGCGCTCCTCTTATCGGAGGGCTGCTTATTTTCACGCTTGCCTCCGCCGGGTGCGCGATAACGTCCAGTTTCGGGCTGTTCTGCCTCTTTCGTTTTCTGTCCGCTCTGGGCGGCGCTACGGGGGCGGTCATCCCGCGCGCCATCGTGCGCGACGTCGCGACAGGACGGCAGGGGGCGGTCATCATGACCCAGCTGATGCTCGTATTCGGCGCGGCCCCGATGCTTGCCCCGTCGCTCGGAAGCTACGTGCTGCAGCTGGGGTCCTGGAGATGGATATTCTGGTTCTCCGTGATCTATGCCCTCGCCGGAATCGTCGCCGTGCTCGCCGGACTGCCCGACACACTCCCGCGAGACATGCGCCGCCCGCTGCACCCGGTCACGATCCTGTCCCGCTATCTCTCCATCCTGCGGGAACCGAATTTCCGTATCCATGCCCTGATCGCCAGCAGCTGCACCTTCGTCACCTTCGCCTATCTTGGCGGAGCTCCGGTGATTTTCGAGCATCTTCTGGCCTTCTCACCCTCCGCCTTCGCCCTGTTCTTCGGCGTCAATGCGGGGATGTTCATCCTGGTCAACCAGATCAGCGGAAGACTGGCCCATCGCGGCATCCCGCTCACCACACTCATGAAAACCGGAGTGGCCATCTGTGTGACGGACTGCTGCCTGTTCCTTCTGCTCACCAGCCTGCATCTCGTCACCCCGGCGCATCCCGTACTCGTGGGGCTGCTGATCATGGGCGGAACGTCATCGCTCGGCCTGATCGGATCAAACGCAACCGTGATGTCGTTCCATCATCACGGTGCCCATGCCGGGACGGCCTCGGCGCTGCTGGGAACGATGCAGTTCTCCATCGGCGCGCTCAGCGGCATTCTGATGGGCTGGATGCCCGATACATCCCTCGTGCCGACAGCCTTCGTCATGAGCATCGGCGCGATGAACATGCTGCTCATGATGTTTCTGCGTCGCGGACTGCCTCCCGTCTGAGTGCTTCCCCCCGCTCCGTGCAATGCTATAGTGCCCGGATGAAGGCGGCAGGCACTTCCTGTTTTCCATGCCATTGCCGCCGCCAGAACGCCTCAGACAGAGGCCGAGCCGAGGTAAGATGGACCCGTCATTCCCGCAAGATACCCGTCCCGTCACGCCTTCCGTGCGACGCGACCTGCGGACAATCCACTGCGATCCGGACTTCTGGTATCCGGTCGCCTGGTCCCGTGAACTCAGACCCGGCAAGACGCTGGCGACCCGCTACGCCGATCAGCCGATCGTGCTTGTCCGGCCCGAAAACGGCAGTGTCTTCGCGCTGGAAGACCGGTGCGCCCACCGTCAGGTGCCACTGAGCAAAGGCCGCGTGAACGGCGATTCCGTACAATGCTGCTATCACGGCTGGGCCTATGGCCGCTCAGGCCGGTGCATTGACGTGCCCTATCTGGGCAAGGGAAAGCTGCCGAACGGCGTGCGGACCTTCCCGTGTCTGGAGCAGGACGGGCTGATCTTCATTTTCCCCGGCGACCCGGAAAAGGCAGACACCGTTCTCCTGCCTGCCCGCCTCGCCCGCTCGGCGGACCCCGGATATAAAACCCGGAAATTCGGCCGGACCGTAAAGTGCCACTACAGCTTCATGCATGAGAACCTGATGGATATGAACCATCAGTTCATGCACATGAAACAGATGGGGCAGATTCGCCCCCGGTTTCTCGGACAGACACGCGAGCCCGGCATGATCGAGGCCCGGTATTCCTTCGCCCGTACCGGCGGAAAACAGCCCTGGGGAGAGACGCTGATCTTCGGAGAGCGTCGGGATGCTTCCGATAAATTCGCCGATCGTGACGTCATGACGATCCGCACGGAATATCCCTATCAGACACTCAGCATCCGGACGGGTGACCAGGACCCGGTGATGGATATGTTCATCGCCTACACACCGCAGGACAAGGATCAGCTCACTAACCGGACATTTGGCCTGCTGTCCGTCAGGCGCCTGAAAATTCCGGGGATTCTGGAGCTCGCCTGGCCTCTCCTCGTTGCCTTCACGGAGCGGATTTTTGCAGAGGATCGTGAAATCGTGGAGCTTGAGCAGCAGGCATGGAATGAACTTGGCGGCGATCACAATCTGGAAGTCTTCCCCGTGATCAATGCCCTGCGCGACCTGCTTGCCGAATGCGGCGTTCCTTCAGCAGACAATGCAGCCGTCTGAGGGCATATGGACCACCGGACCACACTGACTGCCGGAGACACCATCCTGCGGGCGTTCCGGCCCTCCGATGCGGAGGCCGTGCATCGCCTGATCAACGACTGGAGCGTGGTCCGGATGCTCAGCCGCCTGCCCTTCCCCTATCCGAGGGAGCTGGCCGATGAGTGGATCGCTGCAACGATCCGGCAGGCGGAAGACGGAACCGCCTGGCACTTCGCACTCACGGATGCACAGGACCGGCTGCTCGGCTGTATCGGACTGACCCGTATCTCATCAGAGACCGTCCGCCTGGGATACTGGATCGGCCGCCCGTTCTGGGGACGCGGCCTCGCCAAGACCTGCGTCCAGCGTGTGGTCAGCTACGCGTTCTCCCATCTGAACATCCTGAAAATCGAAGCCTTCGCAGCCACCGACAACCTGGCCTCCATCGCCGTCCTGCGCCATGCCGGACTGCAGGAAACCGGAACCGGAGAGGAATTCTTTCTCGCCCGGAACGGCAAGGCACCGGTCCTTCGCTTTGAGGCGGACCGCAGCACGATTTCTCCGGCTCAGGCTGAACCCGAGGAACCCGACGCACCGCGCCGTCTTCTGCTCGTGACCGCTGCCGCCCTGATCAGCCCCGATTTCCGGGTGCTGCTGGCCCGCCGTCCGGAAGGAAAATCCCTCGCCGGATTATGGGAATTCCCGGGCGGGAAAATCGATCCCGGAGAAAACCCCGAGCAGGCACTGATCCGGGAGCTGCATGAGGAACTCGGAATCGACGTGACGGCTGCCTGTCTCACCCCTCTGACATTCGCCTCCCATCGCTACGACTCCTTTGATCTCCTCATGCCGCTCTATGTCTGCCGCCGCTGGCAGGGCACGCCTTCAGGCCGGGAAGGACAGGCCCTGGCTTGGGTCGCGGCCGACGAACTAGACACCTATCCCATGCCGCAGGCCGATCTTCCGCTTCTGCCCTTCCTCCGCGATCTGCTCTGATAGTTCAGGAAACCCGACCCATGACCTCTCCTGCCTCCGCCATGATCGTCATCGGCAATGAAATCCTCTCCGGCCGGACCCGGGACGCCAATATTATTTTTATTGCCGGGAGACTGGGGGAAATCGGTGCGCCACTGAAAGAGGTGCGGATCATTCCGGATATCCGCGAAACGATCATTGCAACCGTCAATGAACTCCGCGCCCGCTACGACCAGGTCTTCACCACGGGCGGCATCGGTCCGACCCATGATGACATCACCGCATCCTGCATCGCCGAAGCGTTCGGTGTCCCGTTCGAACTTCACGAACCCTCTGCCCGGCTGATGAAAGAGCATTATGGCACGGACAGATTTATGGAGGCACGGCAGCGCATGGCCATGATGCCGCGCGGAGCCTCGCCGATCCCGAATCCGGTCTCCGTGGCTCCGGGTTTCACCATGGGGAACGTGCATGTCATGGCCGGAGTCCCGTCCATCATGCAGGCCATGTTTCACGAACTTGAGCCGAAGCTTCTGCGTGGAGCCCCGGTCCGGTCCGTCGCCTGGCATTCCGGCGAACTTTATGAAAGCGTGATTGCCGCAGCCCTAGGCGAACTGCAGGACCGCTGGCCGCAGATCGATATCGGCTCCTACCCCTATCACAGGGAAGATGGCCGACGCGGCGTTGCTCTGGTCGCGAAGGGCACAGACGCGGACGCCCTGGCCGCCGTAAGCGACAGCCTTAGGAATATTATCGAGACCGTTGCCGGAGTGAGCGCGACAGAAGGAGAACCTCCTGCCTGAGGTCAGACGGGGAGTTTTACTCCCCTGTCACCCGCCCGATGGCCAGGAACTTCTCCCGCCGACGTGAAATCAGCCCCTTGGGATTCTCCGCCTGAAGAGCGGCAAGTTCCTCGGCAATCGCCCGGCCCGCAGTCGTGATCGTAATTTCCGGATCGCGCTGGGCACCGCCAACCGGCTCCTGAATGATCCGGTCGATGATGCCGAATTTTTTCAGATCCTGAGCGGTCAGACGCAGGGATTCCGCTGCCGTGGAAGCCTGCTTCGGATCACGCCACAAAATGGAGGAACAGGCCTCCGGAGAGATGACGGAATAGATCGCGTTCTCAAGCATCAGCACACGATCGCCGCTGGCCAGAGCCACCGCACCGCCTGACCCGCCCTCACCGATCACCGTCGCGATCAGCGGCACCGGAATCGACAGGCAGGTTTCAATCGCCCGCGCAATCGCCTCGGCCTGGCCTCGTGCCTCAGCATCGATCCCCGGCCAGGCACCGGATGTATCCACAAATGTCAGAACCGGCAGACGGAACCGAGCCGCCAGCTTCATCAGACGGATTGCCTTACGGTATCCTTCCGGACGCGCCATCCCGAAATTATGTGCAAGCCGCGTTTCCAGATCGGCGCCGCGCTCGGTGCCGATCACGACAACCGGCTGCCCCTCGAAACGACCCAGCCCGCCGACAACAGCCTTGTCCTCTGCAAACTGACGATCTCCGGCCAGCGGCGTGAAATCCGAGATCAGGCTGCGGATATAATCCAGCGCGTGAGGCCGCTGCGCATGGCGGGCAACCTGCACTTTCTGAGACGGAGACAGCTTTGAGTAAAGCAGACGGAGCTGCTTTTCCGCCTTGACCGAAAGCCGCGAAATCTCATCAGAGATATTCACGCCTTCAGAGGCGGTCATCTGCCGGAGTTCGTCGATCTTGTTCTCAAGCTCGGCGACGGGTTTTTCGAAATCCAGAAACTGACGCATAAAGCGCTCCGTTAGCATATTATCCGGGGAGGCCGGAAGGCCTCATCGTCAGGGAATTTTCATGGTCCGCAGACCCCGCCTGGTCACTCGTCACGCGCCTGCCGGCCAAGCGGATGATGCGTCTCGACAGCCTCGCGCAGCCGCCCGGCCTGAACATGCGTATAGATCTGCGTGGTGGCAATATCGGCATGCCCCAGCAGCGTCTGAAGCGTCCGCAGATCAGCACCGTGCGCCAGCATGTGCGTGGCAAAGGAGTGTCTCAGCACATGGGGCGACAGCCTGGCCGTATCGAGTCCGGCCCGGCGGCCGACATCATGCAGAATATAATCAAAAGCCTGACGCGTAATCGGC
This sequence comes from Acetobacter sp. AN02, assembly GCF_029759835.1. GTDB lineage: Bacteria > Pseudomonadota > Alphaproteobacteria > Acetobacterales > Acetobacteraceae > Acetobacter. The sequence goes on along the minus strand of NZ_JAJJND010000029.1, from coordinate 8,463 downwards.
GAACCAGGTGTCCGCCCCGGGAAAAGGAAGGGGCTGCCCTTTTCCCGGTCCTGCTCCATCAGCGCCAGAGCCGCCGCACGGGCAGACCCGGAGAGAGGAATAAGACGCTCCTTCCCACCCTTCCCCCGGACAATCAGACTCCGCGCCTCAGCCCGGAACGCTTCACGGCGCAGAGAGAGAAGTTCCGATATCCGCAGCCCCGAAGCATAAAGAAGTTCAATCGCAGCCGTCGCCACGAGGGCACGCCGATGAGCCGCAGCCGTCTCCCCAGAAACCTCCCGGGCAGCCTGCAGGAGACGCAGGGTCTCCTGCTCAGACAGAAATTCAGGAAGTTTCCGACCCCGCACCGGCGCATCCAGAACTGAGGCGGGATTATCCGACCTCATGCCTTCACGCAGGAGAAAAAGAAAAAACTGACGGAGGGTCGTAATCCTGCGGGCAACAGTCCTTGGCGACTGCCCGCCGGCAGACATATCCGCCACCCAGGCGAACAGATGCTCCGCTGAGGCCCGGCTCAGTACACAGCCCTGTCTGCACAGAAATTCCGAGCAGAGATCAAGATCAGCACGATAGGCGGACAGTGTCGCGGGAGCTGCCCCACGTTCCGCCGCCATCATCTCAAGAAAGGCCTCTTCCATCACAAAGCCCGGCTGCGCCTGTCCGGCAGCAACCTCAGCGTGTTGCAGGCGCCATAACCGGCGGGGGTGCCGGGGTGCCGGAAACAGACGGCGCCGGTGTGGCCGGCGTCGGTGTGGCCGACACGGGCGCTGCAGGTACGGACGGCACTGCAGGAGGCGCAACAGGCTGTGCCGTAACAGCCGGTGCCGTCACTGGTGCCGGTGCCGCGGCAGGAGATACCGGTGAAGCAGCCGTGGCCGAAGCCGGCAGCGGCACGGAGGCAGGAGCCGGGGATACGGCTGCCGTCCCTCCGGCAGGCGGCGGCACGATAGCGGGCATCGTCAGCTGCTGCGGAGCCGGGGCAAGCCCGGAGACCGGAATATCCCTGTGCACCGGCTGCGGAGCGGGCGCATGCCCGGGCAGCCCGAGAGCAACAAGACCACCCAGAAGAAGGACGGCAACCAGAACGGAAAGGATCAGGGAAAATCGGCGCATTCTTGTTTTATCCGCGACAAGACTGATGAAGCCCGGTCCTCGCTCCTCTTTTCCGGAACCTTCAATGTTCTTTCCGGATGACAGAACCCCAGGCGAAACTGTTCCCGGTCTATGTTAGGTTGCGGCCTATGTCACGTACCACCTTAACCTCGCTGTCTGAAAATGAAGGAAATCCGCCGGATCACTCCCTGACAGGAGAAGATGCGGCCGCTTCACTTCTGCCCCTCAATCTCGACTGCCTCCGCTCGGCTGCCGCTCGCCTGGGGGCGGATGAGGGGCGCAGTATCGTTCTGATCGGTCTCATGGGAGCCGGGAAAAGTACCGTCGGACGGATGCTGGCCGCACGGCTGGGACTTGGATTCGTAGATGCGGATATCGAGATCGAACGGGCTGCCGGCTGCTCTATAGTCGATGTCTTCAGCCGCTATGGTGAGGCCGCTTTTCGTGACGGCGAACGGCGCGTGCTGCGGCGGCTGCTCGCAACCGGCCCCCAGGTGATCGCCACCGGTGGTGGTGCCTTCATGAACGCGGAAACCCGCGAACTGATCCGGCACCGTGCGACCTCCGTCTGGCTGCGCTGCCCGGTCCCCGTTCTGCTCAGACGCGTGAGCGGACGGATGCACCGCCCGCTGCTCAACAGCGGCAACCCCCGCGAGGTTCTGGAAAAACTGGCGCGGATACGCCATCCGGTCTACGCGGAGGCCGATGTTATTGTGGATTGCGGAGACGACGACGTGGATCACTCTGTTTCGCAGGTCATATCAGCGCTGGCACAGGCACAGCGCCCGCGTGTCGTGCATGTTCCGCTCACCGGACGGGCATACGATATTCTGATCGGCCCGGATCTGCTCAGACGAGCAGGAGCCCTGCTCGCACCGCTTCTGCCACAGAAAAAGGTGATCATCATCTCGGACACGACCGTTGCCGGTCTGTATCTCCGTCCTCTGATGGAATCCCTTGCTGAAACAGGCACGGAGTCACGCGCCGTACTTTTTCCACCGGGAGAAGGCTCAAAATCAATCGCGGAATACGAACGTATTACCGGAGCCATCCTGGAGCACGGAACGGAACGCCGCACAGCCATCATCGCTCTTGGCGGCGGTGTGACCGGAGACCTTGCCGGTTTTGTCGCGGCCTCCGTACTGCGCGGGGTACCATTTATACAGATCCCGACGACACTGCTGTCCCAGGTCGATTCCTCCGTCGGCGGCAAGACCGGAATCAACACGCCGCAGGGCAAGAATCTTCTCGGCGCATTTCATCAGCCGCTTGCGGTCCTCGCCGATACATCCGTACTGAACAGCCTGCCCGAGCGGGAAATCCGCGCAGGATATGCGGAAATTCTCAAGGCTGCGCTGATCGGAGATCGTCCGTTCTTTGAATGGTGCGAGAAGCGCGCAGCCGCCATACTCGCTCTGGATACGGAAGCCCTGGCAGAGGCTGTCGGGAAGGCCTGCAACTTCAAGGCATCCGTAGTACTGGAAGATGAACGCGAGGAAAAATCCTCCGGCGGCCGGGCACTGCTCAATCTCGGCCATACCTTCGGGCATGCACTTGAGGCGGAAATGGGATATGACGGAAGGCTGCTGCATGGTGAGGCCGTCTCGATCGGTCTGCGCCTTGCTTTCAAGCTGTCGGTCCGCCTCGGTTTCTGCCCGCAGGAGGATTTCGACCGCCTCACGCATCATCTGAATGCATCCGGCATGCCTGCAGGAATCCGGGATATCGGACGGGAGGACGGACGCAATACCGGCCTTACGTTCTCGGCAGAAACCCTGATGGCGCATATGGGGCGCGACAAGAAAATGCGGGACGGAAAACTCGCATTCATTCTCGTTCGCGGAATCGGTGAGGCATTCACCTGCAGCGACGTGCCTTCTGAGGCCGTCCGGGAACTGCTGCACGAAGAAGGCTGCTCGGAATAAAACGCAGGGGAGCCGTGCACCCTGAGAAACTCTCCGGACGGAACCGCCGCCACCGTATCCCGACCGCCACACAGCCGATATGTTTCCGGAATATTGCTTTTTCAGAATATCGCGGAAACCGGCGCTTTTCCTGAACCCGCCTGAAGCGGACGTGAATTCCGCTTCGCCCGGCGCATTATTTTCCCGTTAATACCCTGTCATTCCATAGCACAAACAAACTGTTGCAATTAAATCACTATTAAGGGTCTAATGATCCCAGAGAGGCTCACGACGGGTTCCATTAACGGAACTCCATGCCCTATAGAGCCTTCAGACATCTGACGATTCTGCTTTGCCGCTGGTTGGCAGACAGAAACGGCCCGATGAAATAATGAGGACGAGAAAATGCGTCTCCGCAAGGCGTTATTCGCTACAACACTCATGGCAGCTGCTCCGGCAGCAGCCTCCGCAAGCACGATCACCGGCCCGTATGTGAACATCGGCGGTGGTTACAATCTGGTCCAGACGCAGCACGGCCGCTTTGCGCCGACGACGTTTGCTGATGGCACCGACAATGCAGGCGGCACCAAGAGCAAGTTCCGTCACAAAGACGGCTTCACCGGTTTCGGTGCATTCGGCTGGGGCTTCGGCAACGGCCTGCGCGCTGAGGTCGAGGGTGTATACAACTACTCCCAGATCAACCACCGCAGCTACACGGGCGTTAATGGCCACACCGGCGGACATGACGAGTCCTACGGCGGTCTGGTCAACGTGCTGTATGACATCGACCTGAAGCAGTTCGGTCTCGATGTTCCCGTCACGCCGTTCGTCGGTGTCGGTGCAGGTTACCTGTGGCAGCGTTACTCCCCGGTCACGACCAACTATGTAAACGGCGCCTATAACCGCGTTGGCGGCACAAACGGCGGCTTTGCCTATCAGGGCATCGTTGGTGCGGCATATGACATTCCGGGCGTTCCGGGTCTCGCCATCACGACTGAATACCGCATGATCGGTCAGACCTTCACGGACGGTGCATACCAGTCCACGTCAGGTCGCGCCAACGGTCAGCTGGCCAAGGGTAACGTGAACTTTGACCACCGCTTCAACCACCAGTTCATTCTGGGTCTGCGCTATGCGTTCGATACGGCTCCGCCGCCGCCGCCGCCGCAGCCGGTAACAGCTGTCCCGTCCGTGGCTCCGGCCCGCACGTATCTCGTGTTCTTCGACTGGGATAAGTCCAACCTCACCCCGCGTGCACGTCAGATCGTTGCAGAAGCTGCTCAGGCTTCCACGCACGTCCAGACGACCCGCATCGAGGTCAATGGCTATACCGACAACTCCGCCGCTCACCCGGGCGCACGTGGTCAGAAGTATAACCAGGGTCTGTCCATCCGTCGCGCTAACAGCGTGAAGGCTGAACTGGTTCGTGACGGCGTCCCGGCGACCGCCATCGACATCCACGGCTACGGTGAGGCTCACCCGCTGGTTCCGACGGGTCCGAACACCCGCGAGCCGCAGAACCGCCGCGTGGAAATCATTCTGCACTGATCTCCGGATCACAGAGTGTCAGCAAAGGGGGTGTCTCGGACACCCCCTTTCTGCTTTTGCGGGGGTCATGATCATGTCTCTGCGTTTTATCGAAGAACTTCCTCCGGGCCTTGTCCGGTTCATCAGATTCGGTACCGTCGGTACACTGGGGCTGGTATGGGATACCGCCACGCTCTACGCTCTGCGTCCGCTGATCGGACTGACGGCTGCCACTCTTGCCGCCTATTTTGTCGCAGCCTCCCTGAACTGGGCTGCAAACCGCTTCTGGACCTTTCGTGATGCCGGACGGTTCGAACATCCCGTGCTGCAGTGGCTGAGATTTCTGTCCGCCAACAGTCTCGGATTCACGCTCAATCGCGGAACGATTTTTCTGCTTTATTTCGTTTCCCCGCTCTGCGTGAGATACCCTGTGATCGCGCTGGCTGCCGGAGCCATCGCAGGCCTGGCTGCAAATTTCACTCTTTCCAGACGTCTGGTCTTCCGGGAAAAACCTCCGGAATCCCTGCAGGAGCTTGCGGAAATCACCACAGGCCTCGCAGAGCCGGAACCGATTGATCCCTCTCCGCCGTCAGCAAGTCCGCCCGGGACACATTGACAAACCCGGCCGTCACCCGGAAAGACAGAACTCTAAGTTTCCCGCCGGACAGGACCGTTCCGCTCTCATGATGACCACCAATGATATCCGCGCAGCCTTCCTCGACTACTTCGCGGAGAATACTCACCAGATCGTCCCGTCCTCCTTGCTGGTTCCGGACAATGATCCGACCCTGCTTTTCACAAATGCAGGCATGGTCCAGTTCAAGAACGTCTTCACCGGCCAGGAAACCCGCCCCTATTCCCGTGCGACGACGGCACAGAAAGTCGTCCGGGCCGGCGGCAAGCATAACGACCTCGACAATGTCGGATATACCGCCCGCCATCACACTTTTTTTGAAATGATGGGCAATTTCTCCTTCGGTGATTATTTCAAGGATCAGGCCATCACATTCGCCTGGGATCTGATCACCCGGCGCTTCGGTATCCCGAAAGATAAGCTTCTGGTCACGGTCTTTTCCGAAGATGAGGATGCCGCAGCGCTCTGGCGGAAAATTGCAGGCCTCAGCGATGATCGCATCATCCGGATTCCCACATCCGACAATTTCTGGCGCATGGGTGATACAGGACCATGCGGACCATGCTCCGAGATTTTCTACGATCACGGTCCGTCCATTCCCGGCGGCCCCCCAGGCTCACCCGACGAAGACGGAGACCGGTTTGTTGAAATCTGGAACCTCGTGTTCATGCAGTTTTTCGAAGACCCGCCGGGCGTCCGTACGCCGCTCCCCCGGCCTTCGATCGATACCGGCATGGGGCTGGAACGCTTTGCAGCGGTCATGCAGGGCAAATCCGATAACTACGACACCGATACGTTTCAGGCCCTGATCCACGCCTCAGCGGAAGTCACCGGACAGTCTCCGGACGGTGCATTCCGCGCCAGCCACCGCGTCGTTGCAGATCATCTGCGCTCCACCGCCTTCCTGATTGCTGATGGCGTACAGCTCTCCAGCGACGGACGCGGCTATGTTCTGCGCCGGATCATGCGCCGTGCCATGCGTCATCTGCACATGATGGGCACGAAAACACCGGTTTTCTGGAAGCTTCTGCCGGCACTGATCAGCGAGATGGGAGCGGCTTACCCCGAACTCAGCCGGGCAGAACCGCTGATCCGTGAAACCATGCGTGACGAAGAGGAACGCTTCAAGGCCATGCTCGAACGTGGTCTCGGCCTGCTGTCTGAAGAAACCGGGAAACTTTCTCCCGGAGGCGCGCTGCCTGGCAACGTCGCCTTCAAGCTCTACGATACATTCGGCTTCCCTCTCGACCTGACACAGGATGCCCTGCGCAGCAGCGGCCATACCGTGGATGTCCCGGGCTTTGATGCCGCCATGAACGAGCAGCGCCAGCGCGCGCGCGCGGCCTGGGCGGGCTCAGGTGATACCGCTACCGAAACCGTCTGGTTCGGGATCAGGGACAGCGTCGAGCCGACTGAATTCCGTGGCTACACGACTGAGAATGCCGAAGCAGAAGTTCAGGCCATTGTCGCAGGCGGCTCGCTCGTGCAGGAAGCTCCGGTCGGAACGGAAGTTTCCCTCGTGCTCAATCAGACACCTTTTTACGGAGAAAGCGGCGGTCAGGCCGGAGACCAGGGACTGATCACGGCGCCGGGCGTCCGCGTGGCCATAAGCGATACGCAGAAGAAACTCGGCGATCTCATCATTCACACGGGCACGGTCACGGAAGGCACACTCAAGCCAGGCATGGCCGTGCGCGCCACAGTGGACCATACACGCCGCTCAGCCATCCGTGCCCATCACTCTGCCACTCACCTCCTGCATGAATCGCTGCGCCGCCATCTCGGCGAGCACGTGACGCAGAAGGGAAGCCTCAACACGCCGGACCGGCTTCGCTTCGACGTCAGTCAGCCACGCCCGATTACGGCAGAGGAACTGGCTCAGGTTGAGGCCGACGTGAATGCCCGTATCCGGGAAAATACCGGCGTAACCACCCGGATCATGGCACCGGACGAAGCCCGCGCAGAAGGTGCGATGGCCCTGTTCGGAGAAAAATACGGGGATGAGGTCCGCGTGGTATCCATGGGCCCGGCGGACCCGGGTAAAGCGGCCTGGTCGGTCGAACTCTGCGGCGGAACACACGTCTCCCGTACGGGCGATATCGGCCTGTTCCGTATTACCTCCGAAAGCGGTGTGTCTGCCGGTGTCCGACGGATCGAAGCCGTTGCCGGACACGCTGCGGAAGCCGCCTCCGTGCTCACTGAACAGCGTCTGGCACAGATGGCTGCCATGCTGAAAGTCAATGCTCCTGAAGCTCCTGAGCGCCTGGCCGTTATTCTGGAAGAACGCCGGGTGATGGAAAAACAGATTTCCGATCTTCAGCGTAAACTGGCGGCAGGAGATTCCGCGGCAACCAGGGCCGAAACTCTGGCCGGCATTCCCGTCGCTCTCCGAAATGTCGGTGACACACCGGCCCGCGAACTCAAGGGGCTGGCAGAAACGATCGGTAAGCAGATCGGGACAGGCGTGACGGCCCTGATTTCTACATCAGATGGAAAAGGTTCCGTAGTCGTTCATGTCAATCCGGAGCTTCCCGAGGCTCTTGATGCCGTCACGCTCGTCCGCCTGGCAAGCGAGGCTCTTGGAGGCAAAGGAGGAGGCGGACGCCGGGATATGGCTCAGGCGGGAGGGCCGGATGCTGCTAAGGCTGATGCGGCTCTGGGGGCCATCCGGGCTGGTATTCTGAAGGCTCTCAAGGGATAATCCCGCATCGGGTCCGGATAATCTGGGCCCGACAGTCTCATTATTTCCTTATTGTAAATAAAATTTAATTAATTGCAGCTTCAATTGAGGACATGATATCGGCCATTGCAAGTCAATATTTAGCCAAATCTCGATTTTCGCATAACAAATGACCATGAGTCTTTCGTCAAATATACTTCTTCTCCTGTAATAGGATCTCGTACCTTATCTGGAAAAGCTCGGGCAATATTTTCTATCGCAGATGGCCATGGGTCCCCTGGCGTCAGGTATGGAGAATTTTCAGTCAGGTGGAGGGTTCGAAGAACCATATAGTTGATTCGCTTGGCTGGTGATTTCAGGTTTTTGGCGATTTGATTGACTACTTTTGGGTTCGTTTTCGATCTGCGTTTTGAGCAGCTCAAGTGTTGTCCCCTGCTGAATGACTACGCGCTCGCGTTCAATCTTTCGAGGAAGAGGAAGCGGCGCATGTTGTAGACGATATTGGCCAGGCCGATCCTCATGGTGGCTCGGGTGATACCGATAGTTCGGACGAACAAACCCATTTGCGATTTCTGATCGGCAAAGACATGCTCGACACGCGAGCG
>NZ_JAJJND010000028.1 GCF_029759835.1 Acetobacter sp. AN02 | reverse complement strand
GCTGCGGGGACGTCCGGGAATGGCTCCGTCGGAAACGGTGGTGGTTCTGTAGCGTCCACGGTCACCTATGACGCGGCAACAGGTGCTACGGATGCGCTGGGGCATCATGGTCAGATGCAGCTGGACGGCCACATGACGTATACGGGTTCGTCTGCGGATGGGACGACTGATTTTTATACAGTGTATGGTCATCGGCCAGCTGGCACGGCTTCTTCGGGTCAGGCTGTGCTGAGTGCCGGGACGGGCTACACGCTTCCGTCGCAGCGGTTTGATTATTACGGGATCAGCAGCGGCGGAAATCAGGCGCTTGTTGATCTCATGCTCCCGCCGGTATCGACGGCCCACAGCGTTTACAACACGGCTACGGCGATTGCGGCTGGGGATTACAAAGGAGCGGCATGGGCGGTTGCGCCACTTGCCGCGGGAGTTGTCGGTGGTGTTGCGGCCTCGTATGTCTCGAAGGTTGCCGGGAAGATTATCGGCAGCGAGACGATCAGGCAGACCATTCAAAAGGTTGCCGGTACCTTACAGACGGAAGAAGAGGTTCCTGCGGGTCCTTCGGGACTGTGCTTTGTAAGTGGCACACCTGTTCTGACGCCTGACGGATGGCGGTCGATTGAGACTTTGCGTCCGGGGGATTCAGTGATCAGTCGTGATGAGACACGACGGATGACGGTTGTTGAACATGTGGTGCGGCTGTTCCACAATCACGGGCGGCGGATTGTGGATGTTGCACTGGAGGATGCAGGGCGTCACGAGGTTCTCGGGGCGACGCCGGGTCATCCGTTTTATGTGGAGGGTCACGGCTGGACGGATGCGGGAAAGCTGCATGCGGGCGACCGTGTTGAAAGCGGGACGGGCGGAACGCTTCGCGTCCGGAGTCTGACGGCACGGGCGGGTGTGTCGGATACGTATAACTTCGAGGTGGAGCAGACTCACACCTACTTCGTCGGAAAACTACGCGCCTGGGTCCATAATGCTTGTAGTGAGGGCGGAAGTGCGACAAATGTCAGCAGGAATGCCACAAAGGGAGCAACGGATAAGACGATCATCGTCGATAGCAAGGGAAATGCCTTGGTGGGCGGCTGGTCGGCGACCAAGAAACTGACGGCTCCTGAAAATGCGTCTGCCCACTGGACGAAGCACAGTTCCGAATTCCCTGAGTAATCGAATGCTTCCCAATATGTAGAAGGTGCACAGAATTTCGTTAGCAACCCGCCCGCCAATGTTCTTACGAAGACACGAACGAATGGAGACACGCTGTTCTACGATCCGGCATCGAACACCTTTGCGGTAAAGGCTTCTGATGGCGCTCCTAGAACAATGTTTCGTCCAACGGATGGGGTGAATTATTGGAACAAACAATGACAGAGTTACTACCATGTCCATGCTGTGAATCACTGACGATTTCTGAGTACGGAGAATATGAGATATGCCCCGTTTGTGGCTGGGAAGATGATCCCGTACAGTCGGCAGACCCAGATTACTCAGGTGGGGCAAATACCCTCAGCCTGAACCAAGCTAAGCAAGAATGGGAAAGTAAGGGGATTGCAGATTGATTTAATGCCACAAATAGCGGAGCAGCTAGTTCATTAAACGGTGTTAGACTTTGTATGCAACTCTCTGCCGAGGAGGGTGGTGTCACGTTAACTTCTGGGCTGTAGATTGCGCTGCATGAGTGCTCGATCTGTCAGCTACAAACGTCACCGTTTTCCGCGCGAACTGATCACGCATGCTGTGTGGCTGTATTTTCGGTTCCCTCTGCGCTTCAGACTGATCGAGGAGATGCTGCTCGAGCGGGGGATCATTGTCTCGTATGAAACGGTTCGTCGCTGGAGCATGAAATTCGGGGCTGCATTTGCGCGAAGGCTGTGTCGCAGGCATGCTGCTCCAGGCGACGTCTGGCATCTCGATGAGGTCTGGATTGTGATCCGTGGCCAGCCACACAGGTTGTGGAGGGCGGTGGATCAGGACGGTTTCATTCTCGATGAAATCCTGTAGACCCGTCGAAACACGAAAGCGGCCCGGCGCCTGCTCACCAGACTTCTGAAACGACAGGCCACCCGTCCGAGGCAACTGATCACGGACAGGCTGAAATCATAGGGTGCGACCAGACGAAAGATCGGCTACGAAAACGCGAACGGATCATGCAGAAATTCCGGTCACCAGGCGGATGCCAGCGCTTCGTCTCCGTCTTCTCCGCCGTCCGCAATCTCTTCGTTCCGCCAGCCGCCATCAACAATGCACTGGGCCGACATCTTCATCGTCTCCGGGCTTTCGCCCAATGGAACACCGCAACCACCCTCACAGCCTGAAATCCATAAGCCCGTAACGATCTCAGCCAATAAAAGTTAATGTGACAGCAACGGATCTGAGCCTTCTTGCGGGAAATGGCCTGACGCTTGGCACGACGACGGTGGAGCAGGCATCGTCGGTTTCCGGAAAGCATCTGAGCATCAGCGGCAGCCAGACGGAGAATTACGGCACGACGATCACGTCGGGCGGAAACGCGGTTCTCGTGGCACTGACGGGCGATCTGAAGACAGCCGGGACGACGCTGACGACGGACGGCAATCTGACGATTGCGTCGACAGGCACCATCGGCGAACAGATGCTTCACCCATGGCCAACGCTTGCGGATCGCATCGAGGATCATCTGGGTGCCGGCATTGTCGGAGATGTCGGCCGGGGTCAGGTTGACCATCAGGAGGCGCTCGTCTGTATCGACGGCAATATGGCGCTTGCGTCCAACGACCTTCTTGCCGACATCGTAACCCCCTTGTCTTTGCATGAGGAGCCTTGATGCTCTGCTGTCGATCACCGCCGCCGTCGGACTGACCTCGCGTCCTGCCTGCTCCCGGTCGAGCATCAGTTCAACGTCATGAATGGTCTGGAACAGGAACCGTCGCACCAGTTCCCGAAACCAGCCATAGACCGTGCGCCAGTGTCCGAAGTGGATCGGCAGCAGGTGCCAACCGCAGCCTGAGCGAACAAGATAGCGCACCGCGTTGATCACCTCACGGAATTCGACCTCCCGTGGACGGCCACGACGCCCAAGGCTTGGCATCAATGGCGCAATCCGCTCCCATTTTCCAAACAGGCTCTCAAAAGTGGTTTTCTGATAATTGCCGTAAGTGATTATTCATTAAAATTTTGCTTTGGAGGCGACGGCTATTAAACGATTTTAGAATTGATTTTTCTCAAAAGATATGTCATATAAAAATGGTATTGAGAGTTAGTTTTTTTTGATGCCGTTATTATCTCAGTCCTCGTGAACAGGACCACGCAAGCCTTCGGATAAGACGCTCCCGCGGGAACGTTTGGGCAATTTATCTGAAAGGTGCCAGTATGTCTGATAACCATTCAACAAGGGATAAACCTAACTCCACACTGACCGAAGTTCTTCGTCGTCGCACGGCTCTTATGCGGGCGGCGAGAGAAAAACGCTACGAAAACGAAAGCCTGGGGTCAGCCGGATGCGACCCTGATGGCGGGTATGTCCGGCTGCTGGAGAAGGGATATGGTTTTCCTGCGGTCAGTGCGGATCGTCATGGGGGAGCAGATCCCTATGAACAGGCCCGTAAGCTGGCTTTTCCGGTCAGGATACACCAGCCAGCAACAGTGCAGCCTGATTTGGCAGCTCTTCAAGCGCGTTTTCCCCACGCGTTGGCGGCAGTCCATGCTTTGGGAATGGCTGATTTGACACGCACGACGATGGGGGTCGCTAGCGTGTTCCGTCCCATACTGCTGGTCGGGCCTCCGGGATGTGGAAAATCAACGCTGGTGCGCGTCTGGCATAAAATGCTGGGTTATCCCTGCATGACCATGAATGTCGCGGCTCTGTCCGATGTAATGGTGTTCACAGGCACGCATCCGACCTATTCGAACCCGAAGCCCTCGGTCATTGTAGATTATATGGCCAGACATGAGATCGCCAATCCCTGCATCATTCTCGATGAGATCGACAAATCACCGGAAGGGGGGCGAAATGGTAGTATCAAGGATGTACTGCTCCAGTTTCTTGAGCCTGGTGAAGCCAGAACTTTCCGGGATATCTGCCTGAATGCCGAGGTTGATCTGTCTCGTGTGCGTTGGGTCATGACGGCTAATGTGCTGGAGAGGGTACCGCTTCCCCTTCGTTCCAGGTGTCAGATTGTGCATGTACCCGCGCCAGACAGAAAACATGTTGTTGGACTGTCTCGTCAGATGGTGAAAGAAATTCTGACAGAGATGGGGCTGGATCGCAGGTGGATCACTTTTGATGGAGTTGAGGAAGCCTTGTTGCAGGAGCACTTCCGGGGAGACCTGCGTCATCTGCGGGTGATGGTTGATCTTTTCATCAGGGAAAGGCTGACCTCTCTGACCATGTACTGAGACAGGCTTGTTCGCACGTGAGGCTGCGAAAACTGGCTGCGCGTTAACGTTCGATAACTGATTGGGACGAGGGAGCAGGCATATTTCTCGTCACTCCTTTTGGAATGACAAGTTTTGAGCGTAGGCGGGAGATTTCCTGCCTTGCCCGCTCTTTTTCCGGTTGGTGGGCTTTGTCCCACCGTCTGATGCGGTCCTGTCTGGCCTGCACCAGTCGGTCAAAACGGTATGAGAGCCAGTGCTCAAGTTTTTCCGGATCAGCCATGACGGAGAACTCGGCATCATGCCGTTTGTGAAAATCTTCAAGGGCTGGTCTGTCCCGTTCTGTCAGAACGGGCCGGACGGGTTCTGGTGGTGTTGAACGCAGTCCGACAACATGCAGAAGGGCCTGGACCACAAAGCGCAGCACTTCCAGAAATTCGAGCAGAAGCTGCTGGCAGATTTTTTCCAGTTTACCAGCCTGTCCGGTCATGCGTTGCCAGTGGCTTTTCTTGGCCTGTTTCCATTCCTTTTTTGCACGACTGTAACGTTTAAAGCTGTCATGAAGCTGTTTCTGATAGGGTGTGAGACTTTCCCGCCATTTCGCGAGTGTTTCTTCTCTCTCCAGAGGTGCCCAGTCGGCTTCCGGCGCTCTCTGGTCGAGAATGGCCTGCTGCTCGCCGATGAGTTCCCTGATCCGACGGCGGATACGGGCTTCTTCAGCACTGAGAATCAGCGGATACAATGATTTCGGCTGGGTGTGTGGCATGACGGATGGCCTGTCGACCTCCTCCATGCGTCTGCGCCTGACGTCCTCAAGCTGCCTGTCGAGGCGTGGAAGCCTGATGCGGGCCGGCTGTTTCCGCCGGGTCACCGGAACAACGAGAGCGGGCAGTCCCATGAGATTGCTCTCCTCACTGGTGATGCGGACAGGGACGCGGGTGCTCCTGATATCCGTTTTCGGTTTTGCCTTTGCTGCTGAATGCTCTTCTGCCAGAAGCTTCCTGAAGTCAGCCATCCTCACTTTTGTCAGCCGGGTAAAACTGCCAACCAGCGTGCCATCGCCGGTTTCGATGATATGCGCTCCCGGTCGTGTCCCGTTCCGGTCTCCCTCGCGCATGGTCAGTCCGTGTTCCGCCAGCGCCGCCCGGAAGGATGCCAGCCCGTCGGATCGGGACCAGAGGCTTGCCACCAGTGTTTTCGTCGCCGGGAGATCCAGCCCCTGGCGCTCTGTCATACGTCGGGCCTGCGATGTGTAGGCGGCGCGTGGTCTGGTGCTGTCAGGTGCAGGGATCAGGGCTGCGACCTGTTCTGCTTCCTGATGATGGCCTTCCTGTCGCAGGGCTCTGGCAATAGCCCTGTCATGTCGTCCGGGTACGAGAGCATGGCCAAGCCGGATTTCTTCCAGCCGGGCGATCTTCTCCAGACGCATCCATGTGAACCGGCTTTCCAGCACATGGTCCTGCTGCCACTCGGACAGGATCAGGTGCCCGTGGGTGCTGCCCTCCTTCTGGTGAATGACGAGGGTGATGTGGTCCGGGTCCGCGTGCAGTTCTTCGCAGAGACGACGGGCAAAACCAGCCAGCTGGTCATCGCTCATGGTTGCGTCCGGATTGAAGGCGATATGACGCAGGCCATAGGTCAGCCCTTCACGTCTGGCCTCGCGCATGGCGTCACGCATGAGCCAGTCCGAACCCGCCAGCACCCGGATGGCTTCATTCTTCACACCATGCAGCACATGGCGGGACAAGGCGCCTGCACCGCTCCTCGTCCTGATCCGGCTTTCCTGGACAATCATCGCTCACGACCCCAGGCTTTCAGTGCAGGGTCTTTGCGGGCCGGGCGCACCTGCGCCGGGAGGACCGTCTTCCTGAACGTGCGAGTATTCCGTCAAGCTGGCGCAGCCTGTCTTCCAGTCCGATGAGGGTTTCCCCGCACCGGACAGCATCGCCACAATGGGCGGACCGGGCCAGCTGGTTCAGGTTGTTCCCGATCCGTGAGAGCGCATGACGCAGCCGGTAAAGCTCGGCACCGACATGTGGCCCATCGTCGCCAGCCAGTTCCGCATCGGCCAGGAGCACCCTGATCAAGTGGGCGGTTGTGGCATGGCCATGAGCGCTGGCGATATGGTTCCAGCGCACCAGTTCATCGGGTGATGCACGGACAGAAAGACGGGACGTTCGGGCAATCGGCATGGTCGGTTCTCCTTCAAGGGGGTCAACGGGGGAGGTATTCCCCCTTGCCAGCTGCGCCATGCACCCGGAACGGGTAGCCATGGAGCACTGCTGGCTCCCTGTAAGGGTAACCTATTCAGATGCCTGATTTCCGAACTTTCTTCTTATGCAAACCAGACTGTCACCATAAGGTTTTCAGAAAGGCATGATGCATTCGGGCGGATAGTGCAGGGCCTCGATCACCTGCCGGAGATTGGAGACCTCGATCCCGCTCGTGTAGTTCATCGTGCCCTGTGATTTATGACTGGCTTCATGCCCGAGCACGGTATCAATCCACAGTTCGCGTATATGGGATTTCTGATTGCGCAGGCGGGTGGAAACCGTATGGCGGAAAGAATGAAACGTCACATCCTCGGGGATGCCGATACGCTTCTTGTGCTTCGAGAAGGCCCGCGCAAAGTTGTCACCACGCTCACCCGTCGATGAGACTGTGAGGTCAGGGAACAGGTAGTGCTCTCCGGTATCACGGAGCAGGTCGAGGCCCTGCATGGCGAGCAGGTGCGGGTGAACGGGGATGATCCGTTTGCCCGCTGCCGTCTTGGGTGACCAGCTGTCTTCTGGATGCGGGCGGACATGGAAGCAGGGAACTCCGTCGACAGTTTCGATGTCCTGACGCCTGAGGTTGCAGATCTCGCCCAGCCTCATGCCGGTGAACATGCCGACACTGATGATCCCAGCCCAGGAACGGCGGGATACGGATGTGCCGTTCCATGGTGAGTTGGCCAGCAGCGCCAGCTCATCATCCGTCCAGCCCCGGCGGACGATCTTCTTTGTGATGTTGAAATCCCACCCTGCCCATGGATTTCGGTCAGCCACCTCTCGTTGCACAAGACGTATCCACAGAGCGGACAGGCGGGAGAAATGGTTTTTCACGGTCTTCCCGCTGACGGTTTCCTGCCCGCGTTCGCGGGCCTGGACGACGGCTTCACGGATGGGAAGGCCGGTTCTTCCTTTGCCATGTGTTGCCGGGAGATCAGAGAGCAGGTCGAAGAACTTACCGGCAACCGCGCCCGTGATCTGTTTCACCGGCATGTCCCCAAAAGCTTCAATGAAGAGGGTTACGGTCTTGCGTGTGGCTTTCTTTGTATCCTCACTCTTGTCTTTGTCAGTGAAGACAAACTTTTCTGCCATGACAGACAGGGGCGGGGAGGTTGGTTTGCGGACTTGGGGCCGTTCATTCTCAACCGGGCTTCCGGCTGGAGCATCTCCCGGGGCAGCGGGGCGATGTTTGCCCAGATCGATAATCAGATTGGAAAGGCTTTTGATCTGCTCGCGCAGCATGTCCTTTTCCTTTTTGCTCACGGCGCGATCCGTAAAGACTTTCTGCATCATGGTCTGAAGCCGGATTTCCAGTGCCTTGAGAGAGTCCGTGGCAAAAGAGATGAAAGCACCTTCCTTCTGCACCTGGTCCATCATCGTCATGGCGTGATCGGCTTGCAGGGCGCGTTTTTCCGCACGGAAGGCATCATCGGCAAGGATGAGCAGTTCTTCCTGTTCCGCGATGATTTTGCCCTGTTCGGTAAGGAGAGCAATCATTTCTTCGCGTGACAGGTCGGTTGCCATCGTTTTTGCCTTCTCAAAAAGCGCGCCTGTTCGGGCGTAAAGGGCTGCTGCCCGTTCGCGGGCCACCAGCTTACTCTGAGTCTGCAAGGAGAGAGAAATTTCGGTTCGGCCCAGTCTGGCCTGCACTGCAACGGGCACAGCCCGGCGGAAGTGGTAATGAGAGCCGATAAGTCTGAGCATCTGCGTTTCCCAGTCTGGGAAGACAAACGGGAAAATCCCGCAGACCCGTCAGATTCTCATTTTACTGTTATATTTCAAATTGTTAGTGGTGCGAACTGCGGGACTCGAACCCGCTCTCTTTGGTCGCAACCAGACAGACAACCTATTGAAACAGAACGATAATTTCAGACGAAATCATCCTTCACATGGTAACTGCGGGTTAAGTGTGCGGGCAGGGCGGTGGGGCAGTCAAGAGATATCAAAAGGATTGCTTTCTGGTCGGAGAATAAAGTAGATACATCGTATAAACTTTTTGCCTGGGAGGCTCTCGTGCAGGGTATCGTCAGAAAATGGGGAAACAGTGCAGCTGTCCGTCTTCCGGCCTCTGTTCTGGAAGCAGTCAGTCTGAAGATTGATCAGACGGTCGATGTGCGCGAGGAAGACGGGCGGATCATCATCGAACCCGTCAGGTCAACTCCCCTGAAACTGGAGGAGCTGGTTTCAGGGATCACGCAGGAAAACCGGCATGATGAAATGGACTTTGGTCGGTCATCCGGTGGTGAAGTCTGGTGAGTGGAAAGAGCAAAGCCTCATGGGTTCCGGATTGCGGAGATATCGTCTGGCTTGAGTTTGATCCGCAGGCGGGTAGGGAACAGGCGGGGCACCGTCCTGCTGTCGTGCTCAGTCCTGCCAGCTACAATGCCCGGGCAGGCATGATGCTGTGTTGTCCGACAACCACGAAAATCAAAGGCTATCCGTTTGAGGTAGCCATCGCTGGTAAGACGGCGAGTGTTGCTTTGTCTGACCAGGTGAGGAGCCTTGACTGGCGTGTCAGGAAAGCGAAGCTGAAAGGGACAATCTCGCCGGAAGAGCTGGAAGCAATCAGGCAGCGTGTCCGCCTGCTGGTGGGATAAAGGGAACAGGCCTCCCGCCAATCTCGTTTGCATAAGAAGAAAGTTCGGAAATCAGGCATCTGAATAGTTTACCCTTACAGGGAGCCAGCAGTGCTCAATGGCTACCCATTGAGCAGCAGGCAAGGGGGAATGCTTCCCCCGTTGACCCCCCTTGTTTTTTAAAATCCGTTCCCTTTGGTTGGGGAAAGCAAATTGTCGGCTATTGGGTCACAATTCACAATAACAGACATCCATGCGGACTGAAGTCGGCGTCGAGTAAAGGCGTGTTCGTCATCACCTCATCCTTCAGCACCCCCGCAGTGGAATTTGTCCGCCATCTGAGCCAGCGTATCATTCTGATGGATGAAGCGGCGCTGGCCGATCTAATGATCGAACGTGGCGTGGGTGTGCGTGTCAGCCGCGCGGTAAGGATCAAGAAAATCGATCTAGATTTCTCGATCCGGGCTGAATGACCCTGTGTGACCAAAATATGTGCCATCGTGCAGATGGGGCTGTCGATCGCCTGAAGATCACTTGAAAATCGTGCTCTGATCCCCGACACTCTTCTGTGACAAAGTATGGATCTTTCTTCATGTTGCGCTCAACGAGATCACAGGCGCATGTGTGAGATTATTGAGCGTTGTGGAGATTTCAGTGACAGCCGACCATGAACAGACTGCTGAAGACGTTGAAATCACCACAGAGGAAAAAAAGCCCGAACTTCGGATCGTCTTACAGGAAACGGTCAATGCCAGTCTGTGGGAAAATAGTGTCCCAATCCTTGAAGAGCTGGAATTCGACAACAGGAGTGAAAATACATATCCGGTTGTTGAAATAAGCATTGCCAGCGAGCCGCACTTTCTGACGCCTCGGTCGTGGATGCTCCAACAGATCGGTCCCGATGAACTTCGGGTTCTGAACGATCGTGACCTGACACTGAATGGCTCATTGCTTTCGGCCCAGACCGAGGCATCAAGGGCCGTGGTGACCATCGTCGCCCGTGCGGGAGAACAGGAACTTGCGAGGGTAACACGCGATGTCCGGATGCTTGCCCGCAATGAATGGGGTGGCCTGTCCGGTATTCCTGACATCCTCGCCGCCTTTGTACTTCCCAATGACCCCGCTATTGCCCGTATCCTGCGCAGCGCATCCGAGATCCTCCGGCAAGCGGGGCAATCTCCTTCCCTGGAAGGTTATCAGGGGGACAAGGCGCGCGTATGGGCTCAGGCTCAGGCGTTGTGGTGTGCCATTTGCGCACTGGATATTACTTACATTAATCCGCCCGCGTCTTTCGTTGAAAACGGCCAGCGTATCCGTCTTCCAACACAGATTGTCGAGGAACGTCTGGCGACCTGTCTCGATACGACCGTTCTATTTGCAGCCTGCCTCGAAGCCATAGGTCTGCGTCCCCTGATTGTTCTGACGCGCGGGCACGCCTTCGCGGGCCTGTGGCTGGCCCAGCAGGATGCGGGTTCTTCGGTGGTCCAGGATCTTCCTGGCATTCGCAACCGCCTGAAGCTCGACGATCTACGTGTCTTCGAAACAACATTGGCGACGGCAGCACGCAAACCCAGCTTCACCGCAGCATGCGAGCGGGGCGAGGCCCATCTGCGCGACATAGACGATGACGATCCGGATGCGTTCCGCGAAGTTATCGATATTCACCGGGCGCGCCTGCGCCGTATCCGTCCCCTCTCCACCTCTGCCACTTCGCCGGGTGAGGTGGCATTCGAAGTTACGCCCGATGATTCGACCGGACAACCGGCATTCGAGGTTCCTCCCCCTTTACGTGAGGACCGCGAGGAAGAGCGCTTGCCCGATCGACCGGCAGACCGCGTGCAGCGATGGTGCAATCGCCTGCTCGATATGTCCGCGCGGAACCGGCTTCTGAACCTTCCCAGATCAGATCGGCAACTGATTGAACTCGACTGCCCTGATCCGGCTGCGCTGGAAGACATGGTGGCGGAGATGCGCTCCGGCGGGAGTGCCAAACCGCTTCGTTTTGTCGCGGCTCCCGGGCTCATGGACGACGACGATCCCAGAAACAAGGGGCTCCATCAGGGACGACATCATGAGGATGCCGCAAGAGCGTATGCTCTGGAGGCCCTCAAGCGACGCGAGATCGTCGTTCAGCGGAAGGAAGACAAGCTTCAGACTGCACTGACCGAAATTTACCGTCATGCCAGAAGCTCCGAACAGGAAGGCGGCACGAACGTGCTTTTCCTGACGATCGGGGCGCTGGCCTGGACATCGCAGGATAAATCCAGGCCGTATCTTGCTCCCCTCATTCTCGTTCCGGTCATTCTGGAAAGAGCGAGCATCAAATCGCCCTTCACACTACGGGCGCACGGGGATGAAACCCGTATCAACACAACGCTGCTGGAAATGCTGCGTGTCGAATACGATATCCGGATTCCCCTACTGGAGAAGGAGAGTCTTCCGGAAGATGAGTCCGGCCTTGATGTTCCAAAAATCATCGAAGCGTTCCGGCTGCATCTTCGACACATTCCGGGATGGGAAATTCGCGAGCATGTCAGTCTGACGACATTGAGCTTCGCAAAATTCCTGGTGTGGAAGGATCTGCTGGAACGGAAAGAGCATCTTGCCACAAACGACGTCGCGAGCCGCCTGCTGAACGGGGTCAAGGACGGCGAGCAGGCAGGTTCTGCCCCATCGAACGGTTTTGATCCTGCTGACGACTTGGACGATGCTCTCGCCAAAGCCGATCTCATCTGCCCGATGGAAGCCGACTCATCTCAGCTCAAAGCCATCGCACGCGCGGCAGCAGGCGAAAACTTCGTCCTGATCGGGCCGCCCGGCACAGGGAAAAGCCAGACCATCGGCAACATTATTGCCAATACACTTGCACAGGGGCGTACGGTGCTTTTCGTGGCCGAAAAACGGACGGCGCTTGAAGTGGTACGTGCACGTCTGGCCAAACTGGGCATTGCTGAATTCTGTCTTGATCTGTTCTCGCCCAAAGCGAACAAGATGGCGGTTCTGCAACAGTTCCAGACGGCACAGGCTGTGCTTGAGGATTTCCAGCCTGAGGAATATTCACGGACAAAACAGACACTGGATACCATTCGCACTGAACTGAACGCTTACGTCCGCGATCTCCATACGCCGCGTCGCAATGGCTGGACGCCCTATCGCGGAATTGGCGTCACTCTTCGTGCTCAGGAAGCATCCATCGTTCGCATTCCTCTGGAATGGGCCAATGCGGATGTTCATTCAAAAGCCGATTACGATACATTGGTCCAGTCCGTTGAAGATCTGTCGACCCTTTATGCCCGTATCGGAGATATTGTCGTCTCACCCAGACTGGCAGGTCTTGAGCAGACGGACTGGTCACCGCTCTGGGAATCCAGACTGCTTGACGCTGTCAATGGAACACTCTCCGCGCTTGACACCCTGAGAGAGTCGGCACTGAGTGTTACCAGCGCACTTTCCCTGCCTCAGAATAATTTCTCTCTTCAGCGGCTTGAGCAGATCAGGGCCCTTTGCTCGCATATCCTGTCGTCCCATGCGGCGGCATGGAGTTTTGCAGACAGCGCACGTGAAACCCGTGACACCGTATTACTGGAACGGGAACCTGTTGCCCGGTGCCATGCCCTGACGGCAGATCTTGATAGCCGCTGGAAAGACAGCGTACGCGCTCTTCCATTGGCTGAAACTCTTGCAGAATGGCGTACCGTCAAGGAAAAGTGGCTGCTGACCCGTTCCATGGGGCAGAAGGCTATTCGCAAACGGCTTGAACCTCATGCCATCGCCCTACCTGAAGACTGCGAAAGTGACCTTGAGGCTCTGGTCGAACGTGCGACCCTTCTTGAAAAACTCACGAATGCTTCTCACAAGACAAGTATCGGTCCGATGTGGCGGGGGCTGGATACTGACTTCGACGCCATCAACGCCACATTTGACTGGGGACAGGAAACACGTAACCGCCTTGCGGGCTGTACAGCCGAAACGGGAGAGCTGCTCACCGCCCGCGCCCATCTCCGGACTCTGCTGGCAGAAGGTCAGGATCTTCTGGCACCTGGCGGAACAGTCCACGCATCCCTGACCCGTTATCTCGCGGCATTTACCGACCTTGATGCTGCCCTGAAAACACTGGGAAATTGTAGTGCCAGCGACGTTACCCGGCTGGTTCCCCCCGAAAATCCCAGTTGGCTCGAACAAACCACGGGCAGGCTGCGGGACTGGAAAGAAGCCACTCGCGAACTGCGCGACTGGTGTTCATGGCGCCGCGCCTGCCATCAAGCCGCGCAACTCGGTCTGACACCCATGATCGAAGCCATCGAACACGGGTTAGTTGCGCAGGATGACGTGCTGACCGTTTTCGAAGCAAATTATGCGCGTTGGTGGACCATGCATGCGGTCAGCAATTCCGCTCGGTTGAGGGGTTTCGTGGCGGCCACCCATGAAGGGCGTATTCTCCGGTTCCGTGAACTGGATGAAAAATTGAAAACCCTAGCCGTTCGCCTGATCCGGACACGCCTCGCCGGACGCATCCCCGGAGAGGCCGCGCGACAGCACGACCCGGAATATAAATTTCTGGCACACGAGATTGCCAAGCAAAAACGTCATCTTCCGGTCCGTCAATTAGCCGAAAAGATGCCAGGCGCCCTTCGGACCCTCACGCCCTGTCTCATGATGAGTCCGTTGTCAGTCGCGCAGTACCTGCCTGCCGACGCTGCTCCGTTCGATCTTGTTATCTTTGACGAAGCATCCCAGATCGCGACATGGGACGCGATTGGCGCCATCGGTCGTGGCAAACAAGTCGTCGTGGTTGGCGATCCCAAGCAGTTGCCACCCACGGATTTCTTCACGGCGGGTCGAGCGGCAGCTGATGCTGATCCATCCGATGAGATGACTGACCTTGACTCGATCCTTGACGAATGCCTCGGAGCGGGTGTCCCGGCCATCAGTCTAGAATGGCATTATCGCAGTCGTCACGAAAGTCTGATCGCTTTTTCAAATCAGGCTTATTACGGTGGCGATCTGGTCACCTTCCCGTCACCGGTCACGGCGGATCAGGCAGTCTCTTTCCGCTTTGTCCCGAAAGGGATTTATGAACCCGGCAAAAATGGGTCGCACACCAATCCTGCAGAGGCGCGGATGGTGATCGCCGAGGCCGTCCGAATCATGCGCGATGGCACTGATCGCTCGGTCGGCATTGTCACTTTCAATGGAGAACAGCAGAAACTGATTGTCGATCTTCTTGACGCTGAAATCCGCAAAGACCCTGCTCTTGAAAGATTCACGGGCGAGCAGGCTCATGAAGCCGTGCTTGTAAAAAATCTGGAAAACGTGCAGGGCGAAGAGCGTGATGTCATGCTGTTCTCGCTCACTTACGGGCCTGACATCGCAGGAAAAATCTCCATGAATTTTGGCCCCCTGAACCGTGATGGCGGGGAACGTCGTCTCAATGTGGCGATCACCCGTGCCCGTGAACAGTTAATCGTGTTTGGATCGCTGCGGGGAGATCAAATTGCGATAGAACGAACACGCGCCGCCGGTGTTCGTGATCTGCGCCGCTTCCTGTTGTTCGCTGAACGAGGCCCAATGGCTCTGGCCGGCGCGCATGCAGGGTCTGTCGGCGGATATGACAGTCTTTTCGAAGTCGAAGTTGCGACGATGCTTCAGGCAAAAGGATGGGAGGTCACGACCCAGGTCGGTGTTTCCGGATTCCGCGTGGATCTTGGCGTCATTGATCCCGATTTACCCAGCACGTTCCTCGCAGGCGTCGAATGCGATGGCGCCACATATCACCGGAGTGCCACGGCGCGCGACCGAGACCGCCTGCGACAGGCTGTTCTTGAAAATCTCGGCTGGAATATTCTGCGCATCTGGTCCACGGACTGGTGGACGAATGCCCCTCGCGAGGTTGAACGGATTGATGCTGCTTTACAGAGCTTTCTGGAGATTGCCCGTCAGAAGCGCATTGATCAGGCAGAGCGGGATGCTGCAAAAGCTGAAGCACTATTGAACGCGACTGTGAATGAGCGCGAAGAGGAACTTGTTGTTTCGACCGAAACCCCGAAGGTTGAATCTGTCACTGACGGACCCGTCTCAGAGCCGTCACCTGAAGAGATCAGGCATTTAGAGCCCCTTTACGTAAAAGCACCCGAACATATTCCGTCAGATGACGCGACCTGTTCGGATGTCGAGGCCGATCCATCCAGCTTCACGCAGGACGATTATTTGCCGACATTAGCTCGCCTTGTCGTTCGAACAGTCGATCAGGCAAAGGTCATTCGGGAAGATGTTCTTATTCAGACCATGTCACGGGCACACGGTTTTAGTCGCGTCGGGCGTGAGATTCGTGAACGCGTCCAACGCGCTATTCCCTCATCAATGGCGCGCACCGAAGAAGATGTTGGCGCTTTTCTGTGGTCGGATCGACAGCCTGTCGTTACACGCCTGCCTCTGAAATCATTAACGGCTGAGAAACCCTTGGACCCGGCACTGTTGCCTCTTGCAGCTCTCGTGGACTTAGCCTGTCGCGCGATTGCTATCGACTGCCCCGACGATGACGCTATTGCAAGAATGCGCGATGCCTGCGGCATGAGCCGTATGGGACAGGCAACACGAATCCGTTTCGCCACAGCTCTGAATGAAGCGCGTCGTATGAAGGATGCACACGCGCCCCCTAATTTATAGGAAAGCGCTGCCTGCTAACCTTAAACTGGCACGCTTTCAAAGGGATCGAAAACCGTAATACCCGTTCTTTGGAAATGTCGCAGAAGGGGGGATAGGCGACGGTCGGGTTTCAGTCAACGCAAAGCCGTCACCTGTCATTCAAAAGTTTGATCTGCAATGGCGGTCTAGCCGCCGAAAGTGCCCTTCACGGTCAGGCTAAAATTTATCTTTTTCTTGTAGTCAGCTCCAGCATCAAGACCCAGAACCTTGAAGTCCGCATTGATCTTTGATGAAATCTGTAAATCGCGTTCAAGATTCACGCGGAGCCCAAAGCTCTCTCGCCCGTGCTCCAACCGGCTTTCTACTAACGCTTGCCATGAAGGCTCTCGATCTAGCCATACTAAATTGATGGGTAGCATGGGCTCCCGCCCACGAGAGGTGCCATTTCGCTCATAGCGTTTTGCGCGTGCATTCCTAAGTTCTGCCGCCGCCTTCACACGGGTAGCTCGTTTGAACCCAACTCCGAGTTCAGCGTCCACCTGTTCATCACTATTAAATATAATTTCGTAGGATCGAGCGCCCAGCCCGTTCAGAATTCTTTCAAGCTCACTCAGCTTGTGATCAATCATATCATCATTATAGGTTTCTACGGAGTAGTAAGTGTTATCTTGCAATGGATTTGCTGCATAAGCTTTTCCAACTTCAGCGCAGCCCCCAAGAAACATGAAACGGTTGGCTTCACGAAGAGGGATTGCCTGGATCAAGCCGCCCTCGCTGATCTTATCTGGATTGCTCTTGGCCCTGCTTTGAAACCAATTCGCAGAGAGTTTCATGCCGACCTTTGCAGCAGCTCTGACAGCCAAGCCGCCCGGTACAACAAGCGGCAAGGCTTCCGAAATTATATTCGCGTAAAGACCCTGGGGCGCTTCTTCCTTTTTTCGATCGAACTCTCTGTCGCTAAGAACTGCGATGTAACGCCGCTCGAAAAATGGAAGGTCGAAAACTGATCTCAATTTCTCGTTCATTCTGCGCCCCTGCTGTCATGCACGCTGCTTCGGCAAAGGCTTAACGTATGGCAGCTTTGGAGCAAGCGGCAAAGTCGGGGGCGACTGCCGCCTGTCTGCTCCGGTTCTCCTGAACAAACAGGCAGATTGGGGGGGAATACAGAATGTTTGCTGTCGGACAACAAGAACGCAGAAGCGGCCATTCGTTTGACCGACCTGCATGATAACCATGCGCCATATGTCTGCCAAAGAACTTGTTGTCACAGCAATTAAGTAATTAAGGATGCTTTTAAAAACAGTATGGCGGTTTCAAACCTGCTGCAAGCAGGGCATTGTGAGGAAAGATTAGGTGAACAGAACGGCGGCCATCGATTGGGTGCGAAAGCTTGGCTCACCCCTTTATACCTGTATTAATCAGTCCAAAGTCCATCCTTTAGGGGTATTTTCGCAGGTTAGGGGGGCCGCACTAGTTGTGGCCGCTCATCTCGCCTATTGCGCCATCGGCGATCAGGAGCGGGCGGACGTCAAACGGGCGACAATCATTCCTTGTCATGCCTTTCATCTGCTCCGCTCGGTGACGTCTTTCGAATTAGCCATGGCATTTGGTCCCCTCGACTTTCCCGAAGCTTTTATCGTGCGTACCAATCGTTTCGTAGCATTGTGTCTGCCAACAGCCGATGAGCTTCTGATCGGCGTAAGGGGAACAGTCGGGGCCTACGATTGGGGACTCAACGCGCGGATTTGGCCACGGCGAAGCGCCAGTCTGAATCTACCAATGTATTTCCACTCCGGTTTCCTGTCGGAGGCGGAACTTCTGGCATCAAGCCTATCACAAGCGATCCAGTCTCATCGCAAATATGGCTCGATCAAGAGGGTATTTCTAGCAGGACATTCTCTGGGAGGCGCGATTGCCGCAATCCTGCATCAGCGTCGAGAACTTTTTGCGCCCCATTTGCCGGGACAGGGCTACGCCCCCGGCGATTGTTATATCTTTGGAGCTCCGCGTACAGTCTGGCGCGATAGCACCGCTTTTCGCGGCCAGCCCTTTGCCATCCGCCGCATTGAGGACATCGTACCACATATGCCGTTCGCAACTCTAGGTTATAAGGATTTTCCACAGCAATATGATGTTGGAGGCACCCCATTTTGCTATCGTGGACTAGCCGGTTTCTCCCGTTTCTTACAATGGGTCGCCGCCGCGAAGTTCAGAAAATTTCTTGAAGCACACTCAATAACGACGTATCGGCGCGAAGTCCTCCTCGCTGCGCGTGGGCATCCCGACCTTGCTCCTTTCTGGAGGGACGGTTTCAATGACTAGATGTTTGCTCACTTCTAGGCCGATAATCATGGGGCACCTCGGGTCTGGTCTATACCCAATTTGCCGTTCATGATTGCGTTTTGGAACGACGGCTAATTCGCCAAACTTGATAACTTCATGTTTCCCTCGCGAATGTCGGCTTTCAGGAAACTGTTCCAACCACCTAGATGGCTGACATGTAGGCGGAAGCAGCCATCAGAGATGGGCTTATTTTTTCTCTTGTTTAGGGGGTCAACGGGGGATGTAATCCCCCTTGCCAGCTGCTTGATGGGTAGCCATTGAGCACTGCTGGCTCCCTTTTAAAGCGGTATCTTTTTGAAGGTTGTTTCCGCGTAGCTAATTGCCTCTATGGTTTGGCTGAGATTGGCAGTGGTGATTCCAGTCAGATAGGTTGTGGTTCCTTGGCTTTTGTGGGTTGCTTCATGGCCCAGAAGACGGTCAATCCATACCTCCCGGATATTGGCATTCGCGTTTCTGAGTTGTGTGGAAACGGTATGCCGGAACGAGTGAAATGTGATTTCAGCGGGCAGACCAATGCGGGTCTTGAGCAATGAAAAAGCTCGTCCCAGTGCTGCGCCCCTGATTCCCTGTTTTGAAGTCTTCAGGCCGGGAACGAGGTACGGGCCGTCAATGGTATCCTTAAGGGCCAGCACTCCTGCTTCAATCAGTTTTGAATGTACGGGCACAATGCGGGTGCCTGCTTCTGTTTTCGGTGCCCAGCCGGTTTCGGTATGGGGGCGGATAAGAAAGCAGGGGATACTATCAACGTCTTGGAGGTCTTCTTTGCGCAAGGCGCAAATCTCGCCCAATCGCATTCCGCTATAAGCAGCAATCAGTGTGACCAGCCTAAAGGTGTGCTCTGGCACCGAAGTGCTGTGCCATCTCGCAGAGGCCAAGAGGGCTAATTCGTTAGCTGTCCAGCTTCTCCTGACTGTCTTCTGTCCATTCTCAAAATTCCAGCCTGTCCACGGGTTACGTGTGACCAGTTCCCGCTGGTTTAACTGGTTCCAGAGGGCGGAGAGGCGCATCATATGGTTTTTCACACTCTTCCCGCTCAGGGTTGGCAGGCATTCCTCTTTGGCTCGCTGGGCTTCTTCCTCAAGGGTAAGGCTGCTTTTGCGTTTACCCAGTGAGGCGGGCAGGGAAAACAGCAGGTCGCGGAAGGCTCCGGCCTTCTCACCGCCTATGATAGACACGGGCGCATCGCCAAAAGCTTGCAGGAAGAGGTCTACAGCCCGTTGGGTTGCCTTCTTGGTGTCAGCACTGGCATGAGGACTATCCAAGACAAAGCGTTTCAGGGCACCGGAGAGCATTAAAGGTTGGGCTTTGGGTGCTTTAGCCGGTTTCTTCACTGTTCGGGTTTTAGGCATCGGTGCTGACACCGGCATGGACCCCGTTTCCTGAGCAGATGAAGGCAGGTTCACGCTCTGCAAATCCCGCAGTGCAACCCGCAGTCCCTCAAGCCTGCTTAAAGCGTCCGGTTCAGAGAGGACCAGATGGGTGTGAGAGAAGAGTTCTGTGGTTCTGGCATGAAGCAAAGAAGCGCGTTTGCGGGCTTCATTTTGGTAGCCGGTTTTCAGAGAAACCCAGATTTCCCGCCGGTTTAAAGCTGCTCGCAGGGCAGGGGGAACGATACGGCGGAAGTGATAGGTAGTGCCTCTAACTCGGAGCATAAAATCTTCCCTCAGTGGGGAAGGACGATGGAGCAAAGACAGCCTTTGCCCCTCATTCAGCCGAAAAATCGTGCTATTTCAGGTGTCTGTGGTGCGAACTGCGGGACTCGAACCCGCACGCCCTTACGGACTCGAGATTTTAAGTCTCGTGCGTCTACCATTCCGCCAAGCTCGCTGACAGGGAGCAACTCCTGTTCGGTTCTCTATCATGTCTCGGTTTACAGGAAAAGCTATGCCGCCGGTCCGGAATGTATCCGGAAACCTGTGCTGTATATTTTAGAGTGTGACATTCTGGCTATAGACGGATATCCTGAAATTTCAAATCTGCATATTTTCTGAAAAACAGACGGGTTGTTCGATTTCTCATCCCTCCATTAATGAGCTTCGGAGATAACGGCATGATTATCTGATCATGCCGGCAGGGAGGGAGATGTATGACCAGAGGCATCATTGTGATCATCGGCGAAGCAATGGCAAGGGGGCGGGGTTTTGGCAGAACAGAAATGCTTGCTGACTGAAATTAGAGAGCCCTGCTGGCCGCATCATGTGCGCTGAGTGAAGCAGGCTCTTCGGTTGTCGCGCAAAGAGTGGATATGATATCTCCTGAATAATTCAGTAAATTTATAGATTATGCTTCGGGATTGGATCTGGTGATACAGATCATTAACAGGGCGGCCCTTATTATTTCCAGCATGGCCGGGCATATGATGAGGCAGATGCCGGAAGAGAGGATAGAAGAAGCCCTGAACTGATGGTTTTATAAGGGTACCCGTGCAGCTCAGGTGATCACACATATGCCCTCCTCCCGGAACACCTGCCCGGGAAAAGAACAAAACAGCCTTCAGCCGCATGCCGCAGCAACTGCTGTGATCAGTTCCTCCACAATGCCGGGATTAGCCAGCGTCGACAGATCCCCGAATCCTTCCTTATCCCCGCAGGCAATTTTCCGCATAAGCCGCCGGACATTCTTACCGGAACGCGTCTTGGGAAGATCGGAAACGACATAGATCTGCTCGGGAACGGCATAGCGGCCGATCCTGGCAGAAATAACTTTCACCGCCTGTTCGCGCACGGATACGATCTGCGCTTCGCTCAGCCCTGCATGAGGCACCACGTAGACAATAAGCCCCTGACCCTTGATATCATGCGGTATACCGACAGCCGCACTCTCGGAAATATCGTGAATTTCAGAGAGAGCATCCTCAATCTCGGCAGATCCGATACGATGGCCCGAGACGTTGATCACGTCATCCACTCTGCCGGTGATCCAGAAATAACCATCCTCATCGCGACGCGCACCGTCACCGGTGAAGTAATGTCCGGGATAGGGATCGAGATAGGTTTTCCGGAACAGCGCATCGTCATTCCAGATCGTCAGCGCCCGGCCGGGCCAGGACCCGTCAATACACAGAATTCCCTCGGCCGACCCGTCCAGCTTCTGTCCCTTCTCATCAAGCAGCAGCAGATTTACACCGGGAAGTGGCAGCGTGGCGGAGGCCGGACGCGGGGCGACCGCCCCCGGAACGAGTGAAATCATCGCGCCGCCGGTCTCGGTCTGCCACCAGGTGTCGACCACAGGGCATCGCCCGCCACCGATAACATCATGAAACCATGTCCAGGCCTCGTGATTGATCGGCTCCCCGACAGAGCCGAGCACACGCAGGCTGCTCAGATCATAACGCGCCGGAATCTCGTCACCTTCTGCCATCAGGGCACGGATTGCCGTGGGCGAGGTGTAGAATGTCGTCACGCGATGCTTGCGGATCACGTCCCACCAGCGGCCAGGCGCCGGATGGGACGGCATGCCTTCAAACATCAGAAGAGTGGAGCCGTTGGCCAGCGGCCCGTAGGCAACATAGGTGTGCCCGGTGATCCAGCCGATATCTGCGGTGCACCAGAAAACATCGCCCGGCTTATGATCGAAAATCAGTTCATGGGTGAAGGAAGCCCACGTCAGATATCCCCCGGTGCTGTGGACAATCCCCTTGGGCTTGCCCGTACTGCCAGAAGTATAAAGCAGGAACAGCGGATCTGCTGATTTCATC
This sequence comes from Acetobacter sp. AN02, assembly GCF_029759835.1. Classification (GTDB taxonomy): domain Bacteria; phylum Pseudomonadota; class Alphaproteobacteria; order Acetobacterales; family Acetobacteraceae; genus Acetobacter. The sequence goes on along the minus strand of NZ_JAJJND010000028.1, from coordinate 6,232 downwards.
AGTTCCGGCGGGGAGTCCGACGGGGCTTCATCCATCAGCGGAGCCAGCAGCGCGTCGCGCCCCTCCTGCAAAGGCACCTTGTCCTCCGTCACGCTCACGACAAAAACGTGGCGTACCGCAGATGCTGCGCCGCGCAGCTTAATGGCGGCGTCCATCGTCGTTTTGAACGGAATGCGTTTTGCACCACGCCGTCCGACATTGGCTGTGATGACTGCCACCGCACCGCTGTCAGCCAGCCGGTCAGCAATGGCCTCAGCCGAAAAACCGCCGAACAGAACAATGTGAAGCGCACCGATCCGTGCACAGGCCAGCATGGCAACCACACCGTCCGCCACGGCCGGGAGGTGAATGGCAACACGATCTCCCTTGCGAACACCATGATCACGCAGAACATTCGCCAGAGAGCAGACCCGGTCATACAGATCCCGATAGGTCAGGGTGACGACGTTATCCTCATCCTCTCCCTGCCAGATGATGGCGGCCTGATCGCCCCTCGTGTGCAGATGACGATCAATGCAGTTCACACTGGCATTCAGCCGCCCGTCCTCAAACCAGCCCGCGCCCTTATCCGCAGCCCGGGAGGGAGATGCAGACCATTCGAGCCGTTCACTTTCCCGAAGCCAGAAACGTTCAGGATCACTTTGCGCGTCCTTAACCAAACGTTTGTAAGATTCCGGCGTCATACGGAAAAGCTGGGACATCGCTGTGTTTCTCTTTAGTGAACAATTAACCGTAGCAACAAAACACGCCGATGCAATGCACGACGATGCGGCTGTGCCTTCACAAAATCCGGCAGGTCAGGGCAGGGGAGCAGACCGGAACAGCGTAACCCGCAGACCGCCATGCGGAACCGGAGCCTCCGCAGGCAGGAAAGGCAGCCCCGTTGCCGAGGCCAGCGCGTTTTCCGTGGCAATCAGCCCGACACGCCAGCCCGAAAACCGTTCCTGCAGGGTCTGGCCCAGAGCGCGATAGAGCGGAAAAAGCGCATCACGCTCGCCAATTCTGGCCCCATAAGGCGGATTGATGATCACCAGTCCGGGCGCCCCTTCCGGAGGCGCGCAGGCGCTGACAGGCCGCTGCTCGAAAACACACCACTGATCAACACCGGCACGTTCCGCATTGGCGCGGCTCATGGTTATGGCTCCCGCGTCACGATCACTGCCGTAAAAACGTGCCTCCGGCTCGCGTCCGCTCTGCACGGCCCGCATCTGCTCCCAGGCTCCGGCATCGAAGGTCACGAGCCGTTCAAACGCAAAAATCCGCGATCGTCCGGGATTGAGGCGGGCAGCAATTCCTGCCGCCTCGATCACGAATGTCCCGGACCCGCACATCGGGTCCAGAACCGGCTCCTTTCCGTCATACCCACAGCGGCGCAGGAAAAGAGACGCCATGCTCTCGCGCATCGGTGCCCGGTTCACCGCCTCCTTATGGCCACGCCGGTGGAGAAGATCACCCGATGTATCAATGCTGATCGTGCACAGATCATGCTCGATCCGGACCTTTATCGTGATCCCCCCACTTTCCGCCTCCGGTGCACCCAGCGTTTCGCGGATAGCCGTCGTGATCCGCTCCGCTGCCGCCCGTTCATGCCAGACACGCGACGCGATGCTTGTCACCTCCACACGAAACGGCACATCAGGACGCAGAATTTCAGCCCAGGGAGTTCTGCGCGCCCGGCGATCGAGCTGCGCGAGATGCTGTACACGGAAACTGTCAATCCGCGCCAGAACGCGGCTCGCCCCCCTGATCCACAGATTGGCACGCCAGACCTCCGGCCAGCCGCCCTCGATCACCACACCACCCGGAACAGCCTGCGGACGCCGGAAGCCCTTGTGCCGGACCTCCTCGCAGAGCATGTCCTCAAGTCCCGGAGTGGTGGCAAGAAAGATCTCGAACCTGCTGATATCTGTCATGCCGTCTGCATGGCAGGAAGCCGGGCAGGCGGCAAGCCACGTATCCTCAGAGTGCTTCCAGCGCGCGTATCACCGCCCTGACCGGACCATCCCATGCCGTTTCCGGATCATTGCGCTCCGTCTGGCGGAAAATCGTGACATCGGGATACCACAGGCTTTTCCCGTCCGTCCCCGTGCTGCCTTCGCACCAGCGCCAGTCTCCGCCGTAGCGGTTCAGAAGCCAGACCGGACATCCGGTCATGGCCGCAAGATGCGCCACGGCACTGTCCACCGTGATCACGAGATCAAGCCCGATGATCTTCTGAGCAGTCGTCAGCATATCCCCTTCAGGCAGCGGGTCCATGCCGGGAAGCTTACGTCCGGGCTGAAGGGAAGTGAAGCGGATCCCCGGAACCCGGAGAATATCCCCAGGATATCGCTCAGGCAGGGATCGTCTGCGATCAAACTGGAAGTCAGGATTGCCGGACCAGAAAACACCCGCTTTCACGTCCCGATCCTCCCTGCAGGGAAGGGGCGAACGCGGAAGCATCCCGGGCAGGATAAACGGCTCCGGTGCGGATACGCCCAGCCTGTAAGGCAGGCTCAGAAGCGGCACGGAACAGGTGCAGTCCTCAGGAAAATTGACCGATCCCGCAGGAAGAATGACGATATCCCCCGGCCATCCCGGCGCACACAGATCCCGGACCAGCCGCAGCAGGGGAGGAGGAACAAGCAGTGCCACCGGCAGCAGGCGGGCCGCCTCCGGAACATAGCGCAGGAAATGCAGGAAATCGCCCAGCCCCTGTTCCGCATATATCACAAGTCGCCCGCCGGTTTCCCTGCCGTCCCATTCCGGAAAGGGGAAGGACGGCGGAACGGATGTAAGACCCCGCCTTGCCTCGAACAGAGGCCAGGCCTCGGAAAAATTCCCTTCCGACAGCCTGACGGTCGCCAGATTGAATTCAGCCCGGACAGCATCTGCCGTCCCCGGTGCCGAGGCCATGACGTGAAGATAACGCCCCGATGCGGCGGTGAAATCACCGGTTTCAGCCAGCAGCGTCCCCTGATTGACCGCAATCCCCGGCCTGTCCGGTGCAAGAGAGACAGATCGCGAGAAAGATGAGGACGCATCTTCAAGATATCCGAGATTCATCTGCACGAGGCCAAGATTATTCCACGTCTCGGCAGCCGCCGGAGCAAGCTCCGCCGACCGCACAAGCAGGGGATACGCCTCATCCGGGCGTCCCAGACGGAACAGGACCGCACCATGATTGGCCATCGCGGCAGGGTCGTCAGGAAGCAGCGCGCGAACCGCGGCAAACCACGGCTCCGCATCTCTGAGCCGACCGGACATATCCAGAAAGACAGCCAGCATCTGACGTGAGGCAATATCGTGTTCCGGCGCAAGACTGACCGCCTCATGCAAGGCAGACAGAGCCTCATCAATCCTGCCCTGCCGGTACAGAAACTGCCCGAGCACCAGTCTGTATCCTGATTCCAGCGGGCGCAGCCGGATCGCGTTGCGGATCGCGGTCTCCGCATCCCCCGGGCGGCCGGACGTTTCCAGCGCCTCGGCAATGGCCAAATGCGCCCGCGGATCGTCCGGTGTCTGCAATACCGCAACATTCAGCGCCGCCCGGGCAGGCTCCGCATGTCCCTCCGCCAGAAGCGCAAGCCCGAGCGTGATATGAAAATGAGGCTCCGGCGCGGTCTGCACTGCCCGCCCGGCCCAGGCAACGGCCAGATCATTCCGTCCCGTCTGTCGCGCTATACAGGCCATCGCATGCATCGAAGGCGCGTCATCCGGCTGCCGGTCGAGAGCTGCCTGCGCAATGGCCAGAGCACCCGCGGCATCTCCCTGAGACAGAAGCGCCAGCGCTCTCTCTTCCGCCATCATCCCGTTATCCTGCATCGCCCGATCCTGTCCCCGCCATGTCCCGCCCGATGACAGGTCTGCCGGTACAGGGTAGCATCCCCGCCGCATCTGAGGGGAGAGAGAACATGGACGCATACCGGCAGCTTGAACAGCGTTTCGCACAGCGGGCGGCACTGTCGGATGCGTATGGAATCCTCTCGTGGGATCAGAACGTCATGATGCCGGAGGGAGCGTCTGAACGTCGTGCGGAGGTCATGGCGGGACTTCAGGGGCTGCAGCATCGTCTGCTGGCGTCCCCCGAAACCGGTGCGCTGCTGGAAAAAGTCCGCACGGACGGATCTGTCTGGCAGGACGCAAACCTCGCACTCATGAAACGCGCATATACCTGCGCAATGAGCGTCCCGACACATCTGGTCGAGGCGCTTACGGCGGCCTGCGTGCGGTCCGAAGCGGCCTGGCGCACGGCGCGGCAGAACAGCGATTTCAAGGCGCTTCAGCCTCATATGCAGACCGTTCTCGATCTGACACGGGAGATGGCTCAGGCGACGGGCGAGGCGCTGGGCCTGTCTCCCTATGATGCTCTGCTGGACCAGTTCGATCCGGGAATGCGTCAGGAGACTATTGCCCCGCTCTTTGCGGAGCTGGCGGAAAATCTCCCTCCGCTCCTTGATCAGGTGCTGGAACACCAGGCATCCCGCCGTGCAGCCGGAACCTTTCCTCCTCCGGCAGGACCATTCCCCGTGCCGGCGCAGGAGGTTCTGGGCCGCGAGGTCATGAAGCGCATGGGCTTTGATTTCACCCGCGGACGTCTGGATGTCAGCCTGCATCCCTTCTGCGGCGGCGCAACGGGAGATGTCCGGATCACGACGCGTTATCGCGAGGATGATTTCCTCCAGGCATTCTTCGGAATCGTTCACGAAACCGGACACGCGCTATATGAGCAGGGCCTGCCGGAGGCGTGGCACGGGCAGCCCGCAGGCGGCGCACTGGGCATGACCATGCATGAAAGTCAGTCTCTCATCATGGAAATGCAGTTCTGCCGCAGCGAGGCCTTCATCCGCTTCGCCGCTCCCCTCATGTCCCGGTATCTCGAGAAAAATGATCAGGACTCTTGGTCTCCGGATGCCCTGCTGTCACAGGTGCAGCACGTCAGGCGCGGCCTGATCCGCGTAGAGGCGGACGAGGTGACGTATCCGGCGCATGTTCTCGTCCGGTATGAGCTGGAAACGGCCATGATTGCGGGTGATCTCGCCCTGAAAGACCTGCCGGAAGCGTTCAATGCGCGCTTTAAGGAACTGATGGGAACGGACGTGCCGGATGACCGCCGCGGATGTCTGCAGGATATTCACTGGCCGGATGGCCTTTTCGGATATTTCCCCTGCTATACGCTGGGCGCACTGACTGCCGCCCAGTTCGCTACAGCCATGGAACGGGAAATCGATGTTGAGGACGCACTGAGCCGGGGCGATTTCGCTCCGCTGCGTGAGTGGCTCGGCCGGAATGTCTGGAGCCGTGCCAGCAGCGCCGGAACTCAGGAGATCATCCGCGATGCCACGGGAAAACCGCTCGGCACCGAAGCCTTCCTGACCCGTATCCGTAACCGCTATCTCGGCATATAGACACGTCAGTCGCTGCAAGATCCAAGGAAGTCCGACAGGATACGGTTCACTTCTGCCGCACGCTCCATATGCGGCAGATGTCCGGTTTCAGGAAAGGAATGACACCGGACAGGAAAGGCATTTTCCTCAACCGGAGAAATAATCCTGTCCTCAGTCCCCTGAATGATCTGAACCGGTCCCTGAAAACGCGTGATAATATCCGCTCCGGAAAAGCTCTGATGTCCTGAGGGGAAAAAATCATTGGCAATGGCAGAGAGGCATTCGGCCGCCCCGTCCTGCTGTCGTGCCTCCAGAACGGATGCCGCCATACGCCGTGAGATCAGTCGTGGATTGAATACCAGCGTCTCAAGTGCCGACAGAAGGGTTTCCGTATCAGGCGTATGAAGAAATCCCCCGATAAAATCAGCATTGATGTCCGGATTAAATCCCGCAGGTGCGATCAGGGAAAGAGATGCAACCCGCGCGGGCGATACTCTGGCAAGCCCGAGTGCAGGGACCGCTCCCAGAGAATGCGCGGCAACATGCACACGGGGAATATCCATGGCATCCAGAACACCGCTGACAACCCGGGCCAGAAAACCCCTGTCACCAGGACGATATATTTTCGAGGATCTGCCATGGCCGGGAAGATCTGCCGCAATCACGCGCCTCTTTTCCGCCAGCACGTTATGATTGAGCATCCATCCGCTGGTGTCGCTGCCAAAACCATGAATCAGCAGCAGCGACGGGGAGTGTGTCGCATCCGGACCGGAATCCTTCACAAAAATATCTAGCAGCCTGTCGGGTTGGGCATTTTGCGGATCATAGGGCTGAGGCTGACCTGTCTTATGCTGCGTGAAGCCGTG